>MVZB01000505.1 GCA_002068205.1 candidate division BRC1 bacterium ADurb.BinA292 | reverse complement strand
ATTCTGCCATACAGCCCAAGGCGGGCCAAGTCATTTCGGGAAACCGCCGCGACGAACCAAACCCCTGGTCAGGATGGCAGGGAATGCTCGCGCCGTCCCGCTGACGGGCGCCCCCAGGTATTCATCCCAGCGGCTCAAACCAGAGAATATCGGAAACGATCTTCTTCAAATTGAGTACCGACGGTCCGGTATGTCCAGCCAGAAGGTCACCCTGCCCCTCGCCTGAACCGTCTGGTGACTCCCCCCATTGCCTTTTCCGACCCCTGTGCTACCTTGGCCAGCGTGAACCGCGACGAATCCGGTCATCCGCCAGCTCAACCGCCGCCGGCCGGCCCGGCTGCGGGTCGGCGCCCGCGCATCCTGCGCGCGGTCAGCCGGATGTCGATCGGCGGCGTGCAGCGCGGCATCCTCGCCACGCTGGCGCGCGCCGATCACGCCCGCTTCGAGTACGGCGTCCTCTGCACGAAGAAGCCGGGGCACTGGGCCGACGCCGTCCGCGAGCTGGGCGTCGCGCTCACCTGCCAGAAGACCCTCCCCCCCTGGGACCCCTACCAGATCCTGCGCCTGGCGCGTGTGCTGCGCCGGCTGCGCCCCGACCTGATCCACATCCACATGGCGCCGATGGTGATCCCGGTGGGGACGGCCGCGCGGCTGGCCGGCATCCGGCATATCGTGATCCAGCACCACAACGACTACGCGCGCCACTGGGATGAGCTCAATCTCGGCTTGCGGCGCTGGGAGTTTCTGCTGACCCGGCGGGCCGACGCGGTGATCGCCGTCTCGCGGGCCGTCGCCCGGATGACCGCGGCGCGCGTGGGCCTGGCCGACGGCGGCGTGGAAGTCATCCCCAACGGAATTGACCGGGAGACATTCGAGACGGCCGCGCCCGTGGATCCGCGCGCCGAATGGCGGGTCGCGCCCGACCGGGTCATCTCGACGGTCGATCCGGAGTCCCGGCACATGCACAAGTCCCGGTCGGTCTACCGCGACGGCTACAAGGCGCACCT
>MVZB01000504.1 GCA_002068205.1 candidate division BRC1 bacterium ADurb.BinA292 | reverse complement strand
GGACCCGCCCCTCGGCGGTCAGCGCCGCGGCGACCGGCGTCGCCGGCCAGATCTGGACCGCGCCCGTCCCCATCAGGCGGGCGCCGACCCACTGGTTGAACTGCCCCAGCGACATGACGAAGCCATCGTCCTTGCGCAGGAAGGGGGGAATGTAGGGCAGCGCGAACGCCCAGTCGCGGCGCACCCGCGGCAGCCGCCGCAGCGCGCGATCGGCCAGGCGCATCAATCGCGGCCGTCGGCTCGCGCCGTGCGGATCGAGCAGGTAGACCAGTTTTTCGTTCGTCACCGGCGCCGCCATGCCGAGCTGGTTCAGGTCCAGGTCGGGCAGGCTGGCGCGGATGGCGCGGCCGCGCGTCGCGACGCCCGAAACGCCGAAGCCGATGTCGTCGGCGCGCTCGTAGCAGACCACCTGCAGCGGCAGGCCGGGCATCGCGCGGCTCTCCAGCGCCGCCGCCGTCCGCGGGTCGCTCAGCTTGTTCGCCAGCGTCGTTAGAAATCCCCCCATCGCCGGGCCGAAGCCGACGCAAACGATGTCGACCTCCATCGTCTGGCGTTCGACGGCGGGGGTTGGGCTGGCCAAAGCGTTCATGGGTGCATTCCCTCAATCCGCGTCATTCGTCCTTCGTGCTCGTGATCGTACGAAAATTCATGTTTCGGGAGGGGCATCAAGGACATAAGGGACATAAGGGGCGTAAGGGGCAAAAAACGCATGGAGGGCATTTTCATCCTTTCAGGGGGACGCAGAAAGGCGTCGTGAGAAGCTCATCCAAAATCGTCGCTTCGTCCTCGTGATCGCCCGCCAAGGCCCGTTCCGTCCCCCTACCGCGGATAATCCAGGGCCTCGGGGATCATGATCCGCGCCAGGTTGTGTGCCAGGCGGTCCTTGGCCAGGCGCGAACCGGTCAGGCAGCCGTCCATCCGCAGGCGCAGCCGCAGGAATCGGTTCATGCCGTCGAAGCGGACGCACGGCCCGGCCTTCGGCGGGTGGACCTCGCCTTTCACCTTCA
>MVZB01000503.1 GCA_002068205.1 candidate division BRC1 bacterium ADurb.BinA292 | reverse complement strand
CCCCCCGCCGACCGAAAGGAAGCCCTACATTGGAACGCCTCACCGATCTCGCCGCCGAATCGACGCTGGCGCGCAAGATGGCCGCCGGTCAATTCGTCGTCACGATGGAACTGGTGCCGCCGCGCACACCCGAACTGGCCGGCCTGCGCACCCGGATCGAAAAATACTTCCTCGGCCATTGCGACGCACTCAACATCACCGATTGCGCCTCGGCTCTGCTGCGCATGTCGAGCCTGGGCGCCAGCCTGGCCTGCCTCGAAATGGGCGCCGAGCCGGTGATGCAGATCACCTGCCGCGACCGTAACCGAATCGCCATCCAGAGCGAACTGATCACCGCCTATGCCTTCGGCGTGCGCAACATCCTCTGCCTGACCGGCGACCACGTCATCTTCGGCGATCACCCGATGGCCAAACCGGTCTTCGACCTGGATTCCACCAACCTGATCGCGATGGTCAGCCAGATGCGTTCGGCCGCCAAATTCGCCTCGGGCGAGGAAATCAAGGCCACCCCCAAGAGCGCCCCGATCGCGCTCAACTGGCTGATCGGCGGCGCCGCCAACCCGATGGGCAACGACCCGCGCCACCTGGCGATGCACATGAACAAGAAAATGCGCGCCGGCGCCGATTTCCTCCAGACCCAGCCGGTCTACGACCTGGCCGGTTTCGACCGCTGGATGAAGGCGATGATCGACCTCGGCCTGCACGAGAAAATCAAGATCCTCCCCGGCGTGCTGCCCCCCAAGTCCGCCAAGGGCCTCGGGTTCATGAAGGACAACGTCCCGGGCATGCGCGTGCCGGACGAACTGATCCGACGGCTGGAGGGCGCCCACGACCCCGCCGAGGAAGGCAAGAAGTTGACCCTCGAGATCATCGAGGCCCTGCTGAACTACCCGATTGCCGGGTTGCATGTCTATCCGGTCTACTGGGAGGAGCTGATGCCGGAGCTGGGCGCGGCCATCCGCGACCTGGCCGCCAAAGCCGGCCGCGCCTTGCCCGAACCCGAAACCGCCACCCCCCCC
>MVZB01000502.1 GCA_002068205.1 candidate division BRC1 bacterium ADurb.BinA292 | reverse complement strand
CAGGCCGTCCCAGACGAATGCGCGTCGCGCCGGAACGGCGTTCAGGACGGCGTCGGTGACGAGCGGCGCGCCGGGGGCTTCGGCCTGGCGGCGCAGGATCTCGGCGGCGGCCGCCACGTTGAGCAAACCCCAGCCGAAGGCGTAATCCGGGCCGGGACGGCCGAGATCGTCGGCGGTGTGGATCAGCAGCGCCTTGAGCGTCGCGGACCGAAGCGCGCGCCCCTGGTTCAGTTTCATGTGAAGCTGCTGGAGCAGCAGAGCCGAGCCGGCGGCGTTGGGGGCGGCCATGCTCGTGCCGGACATGAAAGCGAAGTTTTGGCCGTTTTGAGCGGGCGAATTGCCCGAGAGAATATTGGTGCCTGGCGCGGCGATGTCCGGCTTCAGAATGTCCGGATCGCCATCGGGGCCGCGCGAGGAGCCGCTGGCGATCAGGTCTTGCCATTCGTCGTTCAGCACACGCGAGGCCCCGCTGTTGATGCGGACCTGGGCGCCGGGATTGGCCTGCATCCAGGCCAGCAACGCTTCGCCGTCGGCTTGGGCCATCATGAACGAGGGAATGGTCTCGCCCGCGTTCAAGCCGCCCATCGAAAAAGGCGGACCGGCCTGGTTTTTTATCACCAGCACGGCGATGGCGCCGGCGTTTTCGGCGTTCTGCACTTTGGTGATGAAATTGCAGCTGCCCCGGCGGATCAGCGCGACGGCGCCCGCGAAAGCTCCCGCGGGGAACGGAGAGCATCCGAGCTCGTTGCCCGGGTGGACGTCGCCGGCGAACAGAATCGGCGCCGGGCCGAGGTCGGACGTCAGTTTGGGCCCGACGCCTTCCATCGCGCCCAGGCCGATCATCTCGGCGGGGACGGGATCGGGACCTGTCGCATCCACGGTATTCATATGGCATCGATTGGTCGTCGAATTGCCCACCGTGAACACCTTGGCGTGGTTGGCCGGCCGGCCGATGGTTTGCGGAACCGGCCCGTTGTTGCCCGCCGAATGGATGATGACAATGCCCGCGTCCCAGGCGTTGTTGTA
>MVZB01000501.1 GCA_002068205.1 candidate division BRC1 bacterium ADurb.BinA292 | reverse complement strand
GGGCGCAGATAGATCGACGCCGCCAGCGCCGCCGCCAGCGCCAGCCAGGCCGCGGCGACGAGCCCGCCCCGCACTCTCACCTGGCTCGCCATCGGCGCGGCACTGACACGCTCACTCGAACCCATCAAATCGGCAACCACTTTGGAAAACCCTCGCTCCAAACGCAGCGAATCCCGGGGAATACATCCCCATCACGCCCGAGCAATTTCCGGAACTCCCCGGGTGACATTCCACCATCCTGGGCGATTCCCCCCATGGTCAACGCATGAATCGGGTTATGCCGCGGAATCACAAGGATTCGCATCACAACATGTTTGCCCTACCCGCCCCCGCCGCGTTCACTTCGCCCGCATCTCATCCCGGATCGCCAGCAGATCCTTCATCACGTTATGCAGGCTCTCCTGCCGGCCTTTCACGCCGAACGCGTCGTGAACCTGGCGGTACAGCTTGTAGAGCCGGTCGTAGACCCGCTGGTTCTCGGCGATGGGCGTGAACTTGCGCGGCTGCACGCCGGTCATCGCCCGCGCCGCCGCGGCGAAATCGGCGTGCCCGCCGGCCTCTTGCCCGGCCACCACCGCGCCGCACATCGCCGCCCCCAGCGCGCACGTCTGCGCGCTGCGTGAGATCTCCAGCGGTCGACCCATCACGTCGGCGTAAATCTGCATCACCAGCGGGTTCTTCGCCGAAATCCCTCCGCAGTTGACCACCCGCTCCACCTTGCAGTCATACTCCTCGAACCGCTCCATGATCACCCGCGCGCCGAACGCCGTCGCCTCGATCAGCGATCGGTAAATCTCATACGGCGTCGTGGCCAGTGTCAGTCCCAGCGTCAGCCCCGTCAGCCGCTGGTCGATCAAAATCGTCCGGTTGCCGTTGTGCCAGTCCAGCGTCAGCAGCCCGCTCTCGCCCGGCCGCAGCGTTTCGGCCAGCCGCGTCAGTTCCTCGTGCGAACCGACCGCCTTGCCCCCCGGCTCAATCTGATTGACGAACCAGTTGAAGATGTCGCCGACGGCCGATTGCCCCGCCT
>MVZB01000500.1 GCA_002068205.1 candidate division BRC1 bacterium ADurb.BinA292 | reverse complement strand
GGAATGAACTGCGCCGCCCGGTCGATCACCCGGCGCACGGGCGTATCTTTGACGCCGATGATGCGCGGGATCGTGCAGCGCGCCCCCAGCCAGTGGGTGAAGTTGATCATGTCGCCCCCCGAGATGCCGGGGAAAAAATACTTGTTACCTCCCGAAAAACCGACCACTTCGTGCGGGAACGTCGGCCCCACCACCAGCAGCAGATCATAGTCGAGGATCAGGTCGTTGATCTGCACGATGATGTCGTCGCGGATGATGCCGCCGGTCAGCGCTTCGGCTTCGCCGCCGCCGATCGTGCCGATCGTGGTCAGCATCCCCGGCAAGTCCCAGACGTGGTTCATGACGCGCACGCCCGGCCAGCGCCGCTGGCGCTCGGCGTCGTCCATCCCCACGAGTTTGGCCACCCGCGCGGCCGACATCGGCGGGTGGGTGCCCAGGGCGATCATCCAGTCGAGCTGCGCGGCGGTTGGCCGCAGGCGCTCGTTGAGCAGCCGGAAGAGCAGCGGCACGGGCGCCGTGCGCGTATCGTCGGGAATGACGGCCAGCACCTTGCGGCCGCGCAGGGCCGCATCGCCGGCCACCTCCGCGACGAATCGTTCGATCAGCCCTTCGTCCAGGACGCCCCGATCGCCGACGGCTGTTGCTTCCATCACTTTTCCGGATTCTTGCGTCATCGTCATTCCATTCGTTCTTGGACGATCCGGATGTGGATCCAACTCGTCTAGACTCCCGCGAAGGCCGAAAAACCGCCGTCGATGGGCAGGACGATGCCGGTGACGAACGAACTGGCGTCGCTGGCCAGCCAGATGGCCGCGCCGATGAGTTCCTCGGGCTGGCCGAAGCGGGCCATCGGCGTCTGGCGGATGATCGTTTCGCCGCGCGCCGAAAGCGTCGTGCCGTCGGTCGTCAGCAGGAATCGGTTCTGTTCGGTCAGCAGAAAGCCGGGCGCCAGCGCGTTGACGCGCACGGGCACCTTCAGGTCGCGGGCCATATAAACGGCCAGCCACTGTGTAAAGTTGCTCACGGCC
>MVZB01000499.1 GCA_002068205.1 candidate division BRC1 bacterium ADurb.BinA292 | reverse complement strand
CGAAAGCACGACCGCCGGCGGGTGGGCCAGCCATCGCGGCCGCTGCTGGGCCAGCCTGCTCGAGCAGAAAATCAACCTGTTCCAGACGCTCCCCGTGCAACTGTTCAACTCCGGACTGGGCGCCAATCTGGTCACGCGCGAAGCGCCCGCCTACCCGCACAGCGGCCGGCCCGCCGCCGACGAGCGTCTCGAGCGCGACGTGATCCGCCATGAACCCGATCTGCTCATCCTGGCCTACGGATTGAACGATGCCCGGGGCGGCACGTCGCTGCCGCTGTTCATCGCAACGCTCGCGTCGCTGATCAACCGCGTTCGCGAGCGGCTCGACCCCCTGATCGTAATCGTCGGCTCGTTCTATGCCTGCCGGTTCCGCTACGATGATCCCAACTGGGAGCATGCCGACCTGATCGGCTTGCGGCAATTCAGCGACGCGTCGCGCGGCGTCGCCGAGGACCACGACTGTCTGTTCGTCGAGATGATTTCCGCCTTCGATGGCGCCGACTGGCTGATGCACTACGACGGCGTCCATGCCAATGACCTCGGCCACCAGGTCATTGCCGATCGCATTTTCGGCGTGCTGGCCGCCAACTGCACGTGCCTCGCGACCCGGACGAAGGCCTTGGAACCGCAGATCGCCCCCTGGCGCGACGAATCGACGCTGCGGACGCCGATCCTTCCGCACGCCTGACCCGTACGTGATCGAGTCGAGATGTCCAGCCGTCGGAAGGAACACAAGAGACAAACACAAGGAACATACGGGAGGTGTGGAGACAGCATTCATGTCGCCCAGGGCGTCGTGAAGGCAGACTCAGGAAAAACGCTCAGATCCTCCGCTGCATGCGCTCTCGGCGCGCGGCGGGTCAGCCCTGCGCCACGTCGGTCTCGCCGCCGTCGACGTCCTTCATCTTGCCAAGGAATTGCGGCAGTTCGACGCCGGCCATGCGCGCGACTTCCTGCAGCGGGGGCAGGCTGCCGACCAGGCTGGAGACAAACCCCGCCGTGCTGGAACCGCCGCGCCCGTTGCCGCCGCC
>MVZB01000498.1 GCA_002068205.1 candidate division BRC1 bacterium ADurb.BinA292 | reverse complement strand
GTCCTCAACGGGGACCTCCACCGAAAGGTCGGGATCGCGCGCAGGTTTTCCCGGCGCCCGGGAGGCTGCCCCAGATGAGGGCGGCGGTCATCGGGGCCGGGGCGGAAGGGACGGCCAACGGCCTCGGACCGCGACTCGCCCGAAAGATCGAGGCGATGGTCGGTGGGCTGATCGAGTCCCATTTCCCGGAGATCGAGGAGACCTGGGACAAGGCCGAGGACGGCAAGATGTCGCTATCGGCCAAGGTCTCGATCGAGGGCTCGCCGCGCAAGGCGGTGGTCGGCGTCAAACTCAGCTGGAGCCAGAAATTAGAGGCGGAGGTCGAGGGCTTTCTCGACGATCCCGATCAGCGCCAGCTGCCGATGGGAGAAAACGCCTAATGGGATCCTCCCTCGAGCGCCGATTCGATCTGGCCTGGCTGGCCATCGGAGGACCGTCGCTGGAGCGCGAGCACCAGTTCGCGGCGGCGATCGGGCGGCGCGGGCCGCCGAGCGGTATCAGGCGCACTTCAATCCCTCGTCCTATCTCCTGGCCCTGGAGCAGTGGGTGCTGGAGGCCGGCGTTCACCTGCTTTACGACACCCGGGTCTGCGCCGTGCGGCGCGAGGCGGACCGGATCACCCACCTGATCGTGGAAAACAAGAGCGGCCGCAGCGTCCTGGCATGCGGAACGGTCGTGGATGCCACCGGCGATGCCGATGTCTGCTGGCTGGCCGGCGAGCCGACGGAGTCGCTGGACTCGAATGTGCTGGCCGGGTGGTACTACTATTTTCGGGATGAGCAGTTGCACCTGGACGCGATGACGAATCGGTATGATCCGTATGCCGGGCGCGAGGTTGCGGCGCCGCCCTTTTTCCGGGGGGACGAGGCCGGCTCGGTTACGGCGCACGTGGTGCAGACGCGGGCGAAACTGCGCGAGCGGATGGCGCAGCGCCGCGCGAAGGAGCCGGAGGTGGATTTTCAGCTGTTCGGGGTGCCGATGATTCCCTGCCTGCGGATGACCCGGCGGCTGGCGGCGCCCTTTGCGTTGGGCGAGCACCA
>MVZB01000497.1 GCA_002068205.1 candidate division BRC1 bacterium ADurb.BinA292 | reverse complement strand
TACCTCGCGCGCCGGCCCGCCGGCGCCGGGACGTTCGAAGACCCCGTGCGGATCACCGACGACGGCAACCGCTCGCGGTATCCCGATGCCGCGATCGATGCCGACGGCCGCCTGCATCTGGTCTGGGTGGACGATCCCGCCGGCAGCGGCAATTCGCACGTGCGCTACGCCGTTTACGATCCGGAATTGGCCGCGCTGACGCTGCCGGTCGATCTGACGCCGGAGCATCCCCGCGAATGGGAGCGCCCGGCGATCGCGCTCGAGGCATCGGGCCACGCATTCGTCGTCTGGGAGGAAAATATCAACGGCCTGCAGGGCCATCTCTGGTTTACGACGAATTGGACCCCGAACGCCGCCGCCGCGGCCTGGCTGACGGCTGAATGAAAAGCTTTCTGCCACGACCCAGCGCGGCTGCGCCCGCAATAAACGAACCCGGACCGATACTCGCAAAGCTTCCAAGGCACATAATCGATCCGATAGCCCATTCATAATCGGTGTTGGTATCGGGAGCGCTATCGCTATCGAGTTCGATCGCGCGCCCGGCTTTCCATCGCTTCCATTATCTCCCTTCCGCTCCCCCCGTCCCTTCCAGACCCTCGATCGTGATCCGGCCGGCGATGATGTCCGCGATGACGTCGCTGTAAAGCGTGTGCTCGACCGCCAGAACGCGCTGCTGGAGCGTCTCGGGCGTGTCGCCCGGCAGGACGGGCACGCGCTTCTGGCGCAGGACCGGCCCCGTGTCGTATTCGGCGGTGACAAGATGCACGGTCGCGCCGCTCTCGCGCGCGCCGGCCTGGAGCACGGCGATGTGCGGCGCGATGCCGTACATCCCGGCGCCGCCGAAGTCGGGCAGCAGCGCCGGATGGATATTCAGGATCCGGCCGGAAAACGCCGCCAGCGTCTTCGGCCCGATCGGTCGCATGTAGCCGGCCAGAATGACCAGTTGCGCGCCGGCTTCCCGCAGCGCGTCGCGGATGGCGGCGTCGAGGGCGTCCCTGTCCGGATGCGTGCGGCTGCTCAGGTGGCGCCATGGCAGACCGTGCCGGCGGG
>MVZB01000496.1 GCA_002068205.1 candidate division BRC1 bacterium ADurb.BinA292 | reverse complement strand
CCCCCCGCCGGCGCCGTCATCCTCTTACCGTATCAACCCGGCCAGCCGACGTCGCTCGCCGCCTGGGAGGGCGCCGCCTGGCCCCTGACTGAGGACGGCGCGGTCCAGGTCGGTCGCGGCGATCTCCGGACGGTCCAGATGTTCGGCTCCGTGCGCCTGCATCTGGAATTCGCCCTGCCGCTGATTGCCGACGTCCGCGGTCAGAAACGGGCCAACAGCGGCGTCTTTCTCCATGACCGCTATGAGGCGCAGATCCTCGACTCCTGGGGCGTGCTGGCCGGCGCGGGGGATCTCGGTGCGATCTACAACGTCTCGGCGCCGCGGGTCAATGCCGCCTTGCCGCCGCTCACCTGGCAGACATTCGACATGGATTTCGAGGCGCCGACGTTGACCGCCGACGGCGATGCGGCTGCGCCCGCGTTCATGACCGTCCGCCTCAACGGCGTCCTGGTTCAGGATCGTGTGGCGCTCGACCACCCGACCGATGCCAGCGACAAGCCGCCCGTTGCGCGCGACTGCATCCGCCTGCAGGATCACGGCAACCCCGTCCGCTTCCGCAACATCTGGCTCGTTGAAACCGACGGAGAGAAGGGAGCCGAATGAGCTGGCGCGCGATTCACGACGGGTTGGCCGAGATGCATCCCGACCTCCACTGGACGCCTCCCCGCGAGCCGGCGGACGAACCGGTGATCGACCACCTCGGCGATCCCGACGCGGAGGCCCGCGCCCTCCACGAGCAGGCGGCGCTGGTCGTCTCCCCGGAGTGGGCGCCGCTGCACATCGAGGGCCGCGACGCGGCCGATTATCTCCACCGCCGGCTGTCGCACGCGATCCGCGAGCTGACGCCCGGCGCCGGCCGCTACGCCCTGCAACTGGCCGGCGACGGCCATTTCCAGGCCGAACTGCTTATCTACCGGGCGGATGAGGGATTCGTCGCGCTGATCGATCACGCCGCCCGCGAACAGGTCTTCGCGCTGATCGAGCAATACACGTTAATGGACGACGTGAGCGTGGAGCGGATGTGGCCCGCCGAGGCGGTCGTCGGCCTGGCCGG
>MVZB01000495.1 GCA_002068205.1 candidate division BRC1 bacterium ADurb.BinA292 | reverse complement strand
GTAGCCCGCTGAATGCCGCCGCGGGGGCGGAACCGGCCTCCCAGGCCCTGTCGTCGCCGACATCCCAGACATCGTCATCGCCGAAATCGTCTTCCAGGTCCTCCGAAAGGACGAATTGCCGTTCCGAGAGCAGCTTCCAGACCTGATGGGGCAGCATCGAGTAATGACGGTTTACAAGCTGTTCCCGTTCCCATTCCGGCATGGCGGCCCGCTCGGCGATTTTCTTCAGCGTCAGATGGCGCCTGGGAACCCAGCGGTGGCGGACCACGGCCTCCAATTCCCCGCGCAAGGCCGCGGGATAGAGATACCAGGCGTCGATGGCGGCCAGATTGACGAGGAGGATGGTGCCGTCCATCCAGATGTCCGGCCTGGGCTGAGTCGTCAGGATCATCCGGAAGCATTGCTGGGCGATGGCTGGGTCGAGACCGCGGCGTCGAAGGCGCCGTCCGCAAGCTCAAGCGCGATCGCGTCGCCGGCCCTGATCTCGGCCTGCGGCAGGTCTTTCAGCCGCGCCGCCGCGGTTGCGACCATGGCCGGCGCCAGATCCAGGCCCACAAGACGCCCGGACTCGCCGACCAGCCGCGCCAGATCCAGGGCCAGAAGCCCCGGCCCGACGCCGACATCGAGCACGCGCTCGCCGGGGACAGGCGCGAGCAGATCGATAACCCGGGCGCGCTGCGCGACCACGTCCGGTGTCGTGTAGATCGCCTCCATCGACTTCGCGGCAGCGGCGTCAAAGGTCAGCTGGCTCACGTTCAGTTTCCCCTGGACGAGCCAAGCAGGACGCCGTCGACGGTCGTGCCATAGGCTGACTGCCGGGGGTCATGATACCGCGCCCGGGTCGCGGCGATCGAGCCGTTGAAGCGCGGGTCCTGGGGGCGGGGCTTGCCATCGATGTAGGCGGCGACATCCCAGGTCTGCTGGTTTGTCAGCGCGCCGGGCCGGTCCTGCGGCATGTTCCTGGATATGAACCCGGCTGCATTCTTGAGCTGGGCCATTCCGGCGCCCCAATTATAGGACTGGGGGCCCCACAGCGCCGGGATCACCACCTCGTCGCCCGAACG
>MVZB01000494.1 GCA_002068205.1 candidate division BRC1 bacterium ADurb.BinA292 | reverse complement strand
CCGCCACGCGCGCCCCGGCGCGGATCGCCTCGGCCGCCGCCCGGTCGCCCAGCGCCAGACCCAGTCCGCCCACAACGATCGACTTGCCGGCCCCCGTCTCGCCGGTCAGTGCGTTCAGCCCCTCGCCGAACTCGATCGTCAGCGCCTCAATCGTCGCCAGGTTTTCGATGTGCAGACTCCGAAGCATCTCGATCCCACGCCAAATTCCGTCTCTCGTCCCTCGTCCTCGTAATCGCCTTCAACGGCCCGCCCGGAATTCGGATCCCGGCTCTCTTTCCTTTACTGATCGCGATCTTAATTCCGCCGCCGATCCACATCGCTGCATCGCGGCCCGCCGGCAGCGTCGATGGTAGCCAGCGGACGCCCCGCCCCGCAACGAGGATTCCTTTCCCTCGCCGCGCCGGTCATCCGCGATCCCCACGCCCCGCGATTTCCGTTTGCATCTGCGCCGCGTCCCCCCTTCAATAGGGACCACGGCGCGAATACTCACCGGGGAGCCGGTTATGGGCAAACGTACACGCGACTATCTTGCGCTCGATCTGGGCGCCGAATCCGGCCGCGCGATCGTCGGCCGGTTCGACGGCCGCCGCCTGCGCCTGACCGAGGTCTACCGCTTCACGCACGACTCGCTGCGCTTCAACGGCACGCTCCGCTGGCATGTCCTCGGCATGGCCGCTCATCTGCGCCTCGCGCTGGCCGCGGCCGCCGCCGCCAGCCGCGGCAACCTGCGCAGTCTCGGCGTCGATTCGTGGGGCGTTGATTACGTCCTCCTCGATCGCAACGACGACCTGCTCGGTTACCCCTGGCAATACCGCGATGCGCGCACCGACCCTGCCCTCCCCGCCGTTTTCCGCCAGATCCCCCCGCTCGAGCTTTTCCGCCTCACCGGCATCCAGCCCCTCTGGTTCAACACCCTCTTTCAGCTCTACGCCGAGGTGATGCAGCGGACCGGCGCCATCGAGGCGGCCCGAACCTTGCTCTTTATCCCCGATTTCCTCACCTGGACCCTCGGCGGCGAGAAAGCTTGCGAATACACCATCGCTTCCACTTCGCAAATGCTCGATGCGCGCCGCC
>MVZB01000493.1 GCA_002068205.1 candidate division BRC1 bacterium ADurb.BinA292 | reverse complement strand
GAAGATGAGGCCGCCTTCCGCCGCTACGTGAAGGGCCGGCTGGCGACGGCCGATCGGGGAGGGATCATTGGCTGAGCACATCACCACGACCCCGGCGCGCCTGCGCACCGGCGTGGCCGGACTGGACGAGCTGCTGGGCGGCGGCCTGCTGGCCGGCCGGACGGTGCTGCTGAAGGGTTCGCCCGGTTCGGGCAAGACGACGCTCGGGCTGCAGATCCTGATCGCCGGCGCCACGCAGTTCAATGAACCGGGGATCCTGGTCACGTTCGAGCAGGCCCCCGAGCAGCTTTACGCCGACACGGCCGGGTTCGGCTGGGATCTGCGCCGACTGGGCGAGGAGGGGAAGGTCCAGACGGTCTTCATCGAGCCGGAGGAGATGATCGAGCACCGCGGGCGGCAGGCCAACCGGCTGCTGGTCAACATCGCCGACTGGGTGGACGACTACGGCTGCCGGCGGATCCTGATCGATTCGATCAGCCACCTGAGCACGGTCTTCACCAACGAGGAAGCGCGCGCGGGGTTTCTGAAATTCGTCATGCAGCTCAAGTCGATGGGGCTGACGCCGATCATGACGGCCGAACTGGACGCGCTGCAGGGGCTGATGGGACTGGACGCGTACCTGGTCGACGCCGTGATCCACCTGCATCACGAGGGGGGGTCGGTCGGCACGCGCGAGCGGCGCAATCTGGAGATACTGAAGACGCGCGGGTATCAGCACGTCGGCGGGCGCCATCCGCTGGAGATCGGCCGCGACGGGATCGTCGTGTTCCCCCACACCTACCCGGCGGCGGACGCGGCTGCGGCGGACGCGGCGCCGGTGGGGGCGGACGCGGCGCCGGTCTCGACGGGGGTCCACGCGCTGGACCTGCTGCTGTCGGGGGGTTACCGGGAGGGCTCGACGGCGCTGATCGCGGGTCTGTCGGGGACGTTCAAGTCGACGCTGGCGGGCCATTTTCTGCTCGGCGGCGGGGGGGAGGCGCCGGCGCCGGGGCTGTGGCTGAGTTTTCATGAGTCGACGGCCGACCTGATCCAGTCGTTCGGCTGGCGCGAGATGGATCTGGCCGGGGCCGTGGAATCGGGGC
>MVZB01000492.1 GCA_002068205.1 candidate division BRC1 bacterium ADurb.BinA292 | reverse complement strand
GTGCGGCTCTTCGGCATCCCGGTGATGGGCGTCGATTTTCTATATGATCCGCGCCGGCGTCGGGGGTGGATCATTGAGTTGAGTCCGGATCTGGCGATCTCGCCGCCGGAGGGGGAAGGGGTCGCCCGGCGGGTGCTGGATTATTTGTTTCCGGCGACGGGCAGGCGGGCGATCAGGTCGGCGATGGTGGGGCAGAGGACGGCGCCGTTACGGAGGAGCTCGCCGACGCGGCGGACGGCGGACCGGTCCGGGGTGTAATCCCGCTGCTCGATGCCGGCGAGGATGAGCACGCATCGTCCGCGGCGGAGGGCGTCGTCGAGCAGATCCAGATTCGGCAGGTTCCCGGGGCCGAAGGGGACATCGGTCAGGGCCACGACGTGGGCCGGCTGGGCGAGGGCGAGGGCGCGTTGCAGGGCGTCGGGGCCGATGGGCGAGAAGGGTTTTTCCAGCGCCAGTTCGGCGCCCAGCGTTTCCGCCGTCTGCATATCGCTGTCGCCCCGGTTGAGCACACCGGCGGAGAAGACATAGCCCGCGAGCGCCAGATGTCGCATCAATTCCTCGCCGGCGCCGCCGCCCGCGACGACATGGACGCGGTAGCCCGCTCCGGCCCGGCTGGTGTTCGGCCGGCGGGCGGGCTGGATATTCAAGGCGCCGCTCTGGGGATCCTGGCGGACGTGAATGGGGCAGTGATAGACCGATTTCAGCAGATCGTCGGTGAGCACGGTCGCCGGGGCTCCGTCGGCGACGATGCGGCCGTGATCGAGCAAGACCAGCCGCCGGGAGAAATCGGCGGCCAGCGCGAGATCGTGGCTGATCATCACGACGGTGACGCCTTTTTCCTGGTTCAGGCGCTCGACGATCTGCATCACCTCGAACCGATGGTTGATATCCAGGTGCGAGGTGGCTTCGTCCATGAGGATGAGGCGCGGTTCCTGCGCCAGGGCCATGGCGATGATGGCGCGCTGTTTCTCGCCCCCGCTCAAGCCGGAGAAGGGCCGGTCCTTGATGGCGGCGACATCGGTATAGACCATGGCGCGGTCGACCACCTGGTGATCCTGGGCGGAGGGGCGGGTCCAGCGGGGC
>MVZB01000491.1 GCA_002068205.1 candidate division BRC1 bacterium ADurb.BinA292 | reverse complement strand
TGGAGGATGAAACAAAAAACCGTATCCCGCTCTGGCTGTATCCCAGCGATGGCCGGGGTGGCTGGCTTCCTCGGAGGCTGGCGGGGAACGGCTGGAGCTCCATGCTGTCCGTCTTCAGCCCGGGAGACTTTACGGGCGACGGCAAGCCGGACTTGATCGCGCGCCAGAACAATGGTGTGCTCTGGCTGTACAGCGGCGCCGGCTCAGGGACGTGGGCGGAGCCGATCCAGATTGGCACGGGCTGGGCGCAGATGACCGCGCTATTCGGGCCGGGCGATATGAACGGCGATGGCAATCCGGACGTCCTTGCGCGGCACAG
The DNA here is from genome assembly GCA_002068205.1 of candidate division BRC1 bacterium ADurb.BinA292. Taxonomy (GTDB): domain Bacteria; phylum Sumerlaeota; class Sumerlaeia; order MVZB01; family MVZB01; genus MVZB01. The sequence goes on along the minus strand of MVZB01000491.1, from coordinate 768 downwards.
CTCCGGCGCGCTGCTGCTCTACACGGGAAATGGCAGCGGTGGCTGGCGCGGCCAGAGCCAGATCGGCCAGGGTTGGAATGTGATGTCCTGGATCGGCTGATCGCCGATTCGCGAAGGTAGTGTGACACTATGACCGAACCGCATCGTCGGGGCGACGGTGTGAGTTTCGCCAGGCGCATCATCGGCTTCGCAGGTCTACCGTTCCTCTCGCTGATCACCCCGTTCCTCTTCCTACCGATTCTCGCGCGCGTTGCCGGGGCGGATGCCTGGCTCGCCTTCGCTGTCGGCCAGTCGAGCGGCGGATTCTTCGCCCTCATCGTCGCTCTCGGATACAACACCGTGGGTCCGCCGATGGTCGCGGTCTCGGACCAGGACGCGCGGCCGATTCTGCTCGCACGAAGTCTTCGCGCACGGGTGCTGGTGTGGATCCCCAGCGCGGTGCTCGCCGCCGCGGTTGCGGCGTTCATCGCGCCGTCATCCCATCGACTGGATGCCGCGCTCATGGCCGTGGCGATGACCATGTCCGGCCTCTCCTCGGCGTGGTTCATGATCGGGCTGGGTCGGGCATCGTCCATTGCGATCTACGAGATCGCGCCCCGGATCGTTGCCACGGTGACGGCCGCCATAATCGTCGTCACCGGCGGACCCGTGCTCTCCTACCCGATCCTGCTCATCGTCGCGCTGATCGTGAGCGTCGGGGGATACGGGGCTCGCACGCTGCGAGCCCGTGACTGGGCGGCGACCCGCTGGAGCGACTTCGGCGGGGTG
>MVZB01000490.1 GCA_002068205.1 candidate division BRC1 bacterium ADurb.BinA292 | reverse complement strand
CCGCGGCTCGACCCCATCACCCGCAAACGGTTCCAGCGCTTCCGCCGCATCCGCCACGGCTACTGGTCGCTGATCATCCTGGCGGTCTTGACGCTGCTCTCGCTCTTCGCCGAGTATCTCGCCAACGACCGCGCGATCCTTGTCCGCTACAATGGCCGGTTCTACTGGCCAACCTGGCGGTTCATCCCGATGGAGACCTTCGGGCAGGAGGATGAATGGGGCTTCAGCGACGCCGAGACCGACTATCTGGCCCTGCGCGATAGCTGGCGCGCCGCCGGCGCCGACAACTGGCTGATCATGCCCCCCATCCCCTGGGACCCCTTCGAAAACGATTTCTGGTATACCGAGCAGCGCGGTGAATTCCCGCCCAATCCGCCCGACTTCGCCCGCGGCCACTATCTGGGCACCGACTCCCAGGGCCGCGACGTCGCCGCCCGCCTCCTCTACGGCTTCCGCATCTCGATGCTGTTCGCCCTGGCGCTCGTCCTCGCCGGCCAGGCCCTCGGCACCGTTATCGGCAGCCTCCAGGGCTATCTGGGCGGCGTGTTCGACATCTCGTCGCAACGCTTCATCGAGATCTGGTCCTCCCTGCCCACCCTCTACATCATCATCATCATGGCCACTTTCTTCACGCCCAGCTTCTGGATGCTGCTGGGCATCATGGTCTTGTTCGAGTGGATCCACATCACCTACTTCATGCGGACCGAGATGTACCGCGAGAAGGCCCGCGAATACTGCCTGGCGGCGCGCTCCTACGGGGCGTCCCATGCGCGCATCATCTTCCGCCACCTGCTGCCCAACTGCCTGACCCCGCTGGTCACGTTCACGCCGTTCGCGATGGTCGGCGCGATTTTCGCCCTCACCAGCCTCGATTTCCTCGGCTACGGCCTCCCCCCGCCCACCCCGAGCTGGGGCGAGTTGCTCGATCAGTCCCTCCAGGTCGAGAATCGTGGTAAACTTTGGATGGTCCTCTCCCCGTTCGCCGCGCTGACGATCACGCTCATCCTCGTGACATTCGTCGGCGAGGCGGTGCGCGAGGCCTTCGATCCCAAACAATACGCGCGGTACGAGTAGGCGGCGCGCGCCAACGCCCGGACGCCTTACCC
>MVZB01000489.1 GCA_002068205.1 candidate division BRC1 bacterium ADurb.BinA292 | reverse complement strand
AGCTTATGATCGTATCCTCTCGCGTTTTATGGCTTGATGCTATGGCGGAAAGATAACGATCTGATCACCACGCCTTTGAGTCTGAATGGTAATGATTGGATGAAAGACTACCCGAATATGAACTGGATCGCGTGCCTGGGAATTGCGGGATTTGTGCTGCTGGCCACCTCGATGAACCCTTCCCCCTTAGCGGCGCCCGACGACGCGATGGCCTTTCCTCCGGGCGAAAAGGGCGATTTGTGGATCCTCGCGGGGCAATCCAACATGCAGGGGGCCGGGCTCCTCAAAGACGAGCCGGCCGGCGATTCGCGCCTCTTCATGTTCAACATGGATAACCGCTGGATGCCGGCGGCGCTGCCCGACCACCGGATTTTTGAATCCGTCGCGCCCGTCCACCGCATTCTGCTCAATAAAAGCGACGAGGAATTCGCCAGACTGGCCGCCCAGAGCCGCCAGAAGCCGCTGGGCGGCGTCGGGCCGGGTTTCTTCTTCGGCCGCGAACTGGCGCGCGCTCTCGACCGCCCCATCGGCCTCATCCCCTGCGCCCACGGCGGCACGTCGATGGCCCAGTGGAGCCCCGACCAGCGCGCCGAAGGGGGCCGCTCGCTCTACGGCGCGATGATCGAGCGCGTCGAGATGATCGGCGGACGGGTCAAGGGGATCGTCTGGTATCAGGGCGAGAGCGATGCCCAGCCGGGCGTCGCCGACGCTTTCGAAGACAACTTCCTCAACTTCGTCGACGCCGTCCGCCGCGACACCGGCGTGCCCGACCTGCCGTTCCTCTATGTCCAGATCGCCACGTTCGCCATCCCCGATCCCAACGGCCAGGGGGGCCTGAACTGGGAAAAAGTGCGCGAGGCGCAGCGGCGCGCCGCCGCCAAACGGCCCAACCTGTGGATGGTCAGCGCCCTCGATCTGCCCCACGACGACTATGTCCACATTGCCTACGAGGGCCACGAGCGCCTGGGCAAGCGCCTGGCCGAACTGGCCCTGGGCAAGGTCTATGGCCTGCCCGGCCGCGCCACGCCGATCGACCTGGAGTCGGTCGCGGTGGTGCAGGAGCCCAAGGGGCGCTGGGCGCAGTTGCGCGTGCGCTTCACGGGCGTCAA
>MVZB01000488.1 GCA_002068205.1 candidate division BRC1 bacterium ADurb.BinA292 | reverse complement strand
GGCCGCGTCGTCGCTGTCGCCCGCCTCCGGCGAGGGTCTCACGTCGCGCACGAGCAGGATAAAGCCGTTCTGATCGCCGAACGTGATGCGGCTGAGCGTGAAGACGCACTCCACAGGCTGGCCGTCGCGCCGGCGCATCGCCCCGTCGAAGCTCCCCTGGGGTTCCTCCCCCGCGGCCAGGCGCCGCACGCGCGCCCAGACTTCGCTGTTGTCCGGATCCGCGGGGATCAGGTCAGCCAGATCCAGCAGTTCGACCTCGCGTTCGGTATAACCGAGCATCTCCAGCAGGATCGGATTGGCGTAACGGCAGCGCCCTTCGAGCACCAGCAGGGTGCCCTCGGTGGCGGCCTCCACCAGCGAGCGATACCGTTCATTGGATTCGCGCAGCCCTTCCTCGGCTTCCCGGCGTTCGCGCTCCAACCAGCGGCTTTGGCGCATCACATACATCAACAACAGCGCCATCAGCGCCGCAATCCCCAGCGAGGCGCGAATCAGATGACGCTCCAGGCGGGCGATCTCTTCTTTGACATCTTCGATGTAGATACCCGTGCCGATCAGCCAGCCCCAGGGAGCGAAGCCTTTGATGTAAGACTCCTTGGGCACCAGGCGTTCGGGATCGTCGTTCCATTGCCAGACGTATTCGAGGTATCCTTCGTGGCGGCGGCGAACCAGGTCGGCGAACTCGACGAAGATGCGCACGCCGCGCGGATCACGGAAGTCCGAGACGTCGTGGCCGTTCAGGTCCTTGCGGTAAGGGTGCATGAGGATGCGGGGCGTCATGTCCTGAATCCAGAAGTAATCCTTGCCCTCGCGCCCGTAGCGCAGCGATTCGACGCGCCGCAGGGCCATCTGCCGGGCCTGCTCGGGCGTCAGGAGGCCGGCGCGTTCTTCGCGCTCGCATTCGGCCAGAATGCTCCACGCCGAATTAGTCAGCTCGCGGATCATCTCGCGCTTGCGGTCCAGCAGGATGCGCTCGAAGGCGGGCAGCAGGACGGCAAAGATCGCGGCCAGGAACAATCCGATCGCCAGCAGGGTGGGAAAGATGATGTGGAAGAAAAAGTTGCGCCGCTTGAGCCGGGGCGGCGGCGCGGGAGGATCGCCGCCGGCGGG
>MVZB01000487.1 GCA_002068205.1 candidate division BRC1 bacterium ADurb.BinA292 | reverse complement strand
CAGTTGACCCCCGAACTGGCCGAGGAGCTCAGCCGCCACGCGCGCGTCGTGTTCATCGATGCGCGCGCCGCCGAACCGCCCGGCGCGATCGTCTGCGAGCCGCTCCAGCCGGCCGCCGACGCCGGCGGCGCCGCCCTCACGCATCAGTTCAGCCCGGCCATGCTGCTGCTGCTCGCCCGCCGGCTCTACGGCCGGCAACCCGCGGCCTGGCTGATCGGGATCAACGGGGCCGATTTCGATCCGGGCGAGGGCCTCTCCCCCGCGGTCGCCCGCGCCGTCGATCTCGTCGCCGCCCGGTGGCAGGCCCTCATTGCACAGACCCCCAAGGAGTCGACGCCATGCATGAAGCGTCCCTGATGGACAGCCTGATGTTCGCGATCAATCAGAGTGCGCGCGCGCATGGCGCGAAGCGGGTCAAATGGGTCCGGGTGCGCATCGGCGCCCACTGTCATCTGTCGGCCGCGCACCTCCAGCACCATTACGATGAGGCCGCCGCCGGCACCGTCGCGGAAGGCGCCCAGCTCGAAATTATCCAGGACGACAACGAAACCTCCCCCCACGCCGACATCGTCGTCCTCGACAGCCTCGAAATCGAAACCGACTAGCTGGCAACGCCACGCTCCCGAGTGGCCATCCCCCTTGTCGAATCAAAAACCCCATACCATTCCCAATCGGGATCGGTATCGCGATCGCTATCGAATTCTCCCCCGCCCTTCCATCCGCTTCAATTTGTCCGATTCCCGATTCTCTGCTAGAATAACCGATAGTCGCGGGGCGCCCGTCTTCCTTCGCCCCGCATCCCATCATGATCGAGGACTTCGTGCGCATCCACACCATCCGTTTTCAGACCGCTCGCCGCCCCTCACCCGGCTGGCTGGCGCCGTTGATGCTCGTGGGCGTGACGTTCCTCGTCAGCGGCGCGGTCCTCGTCACGCTCGCGTGCTCCGCCGTGTTGTTCGCCGCGCGCGGTCTCTCGCGCCTGATCGGTCGGCCTTTCGAGAAAATCCTGGATTCCGCCGCGCGCGGCAACGGCGCCCCCGCCGGCCGCGAAGCGGCGCAGGGCCGGCCCGCTTCCTTCTCCGATCCTGCCGGCGGCGTCGCCCCCCGCCGCGC
>MVZB01000486.1 GCA_002068205.1 candidate division BRC1 bacterium ADurb.BinA292 | reverse complement strand
TTCACCTTCACGTCGGCATACGCGACGGCCGTCCCGCCGATCCCCGGCATGACGCTCTCCATTTCGTCCAGCTCGCCCATGTCGTAACAGGCATCGCAGCTTGCGGCGTCCCACGCCGGATGGGCGTTGTAGCCATAGACCAGTTCGGCGCAGATGCGGCCGACTTCGCCGCAGGCGCGCGCCGCCTGGACATGGCACAGGTCGGTGTAGAATCGCGCGATCCCGGCGGCGTTCTCGGCCAGCACCGGATTCTCCCCGGCCCTGGCCTTCAGCTCCTCCACGTCCAGGATCAGGCTGCGCGTGGCCAGCAGCCAGCACAGCGCGTCGGCCAGCGGGAAGGTGACCCCCTGGCGCCGGCTTTGATAGAGCAACTGCCCCTCGGCGTCCCTGGCCCGGCGCAGGTGATTGAGCGTCCACAGCCACATCTGCATGGCCGTGGCCAGGCCACAGGCGCCGGAATCGGGCGTCTGCGAGCCGATCCGGCGCAGCTCGCCGATCCACTGGCGGAACTGGGCCAGGAAGACCTCGTTCGTCATCGTGACGGTCAACTGGCGGCGCTGGACCGCCTCCGGCCCTTCGTAGGTCGCCTCAAGCTGGGCGTCCATCCACTTCTGGCCGAGGAAGCCGGGGCAATCCTCCGTGATGCCGTAGCCGCCCATCAGGCTGACGGCCTCGCGCATCATGTTGGCGCCGTGGCCGGTGTTCCACAGTTTGGCCGCGGGGCAGAGCACGTTGGTCAGCGCGTCGAGCCGGGCGAACTGGACGAGTTCGTCCTGCTGGAGCTGGTCGAACCGGGCGGCGTCGCGATCGGCCTCCGGCAGCCCTTCCAGCTCGATCAGCTCCAGCGCCGCTTCATTGAGCCGGCGCATCTCCTTGAGCTGGTGGCGCCCGGTCAGGCCCCGGGCCGCGAAGAGCTCCAGCTTGCGCGCCTCCAGCGGATCGAACTGGTCGAACAGGCGCGCGGCCTCGAAGCCCAGCGACGCGGCCGATTCCCCCGTCGCCCAGACATCGATCAGCCGGTGCAGCGCGTCTTCCTTCTGTTGCAGACCCATCTCGTGGCGGACCGACCCGGGCTCGCCGGCGTCGCCGCCGCGGAATCGCGTCCGGTGGTAGCGGATGATCGGTTCGATCGCCGAGAGTAGCT
>MVZB01000485.1 GCA_002068205.1 candidate division BRC1 bacterium ADurb.BinA292 | reverse complement strand
GGGCCCGCCAGTGGGTGGCCGACGGGCGGTCGGTGCTGGTGCTGGTCGGTCAGATCGCGCATGGTGAACTCCTGCGCCAGTTGCTGCCGGAGGCTCAATTCATCCACGGATTGCTGGAAGGGGAGGCCCGGCAGCGTCTGCTCCAGCAACTGGAACGGAAATTGCACCCCCTGCTGATCGCCACGACGCTGGCCGACGAGGGGTTGGACGTCCCGTCGCTGGACGCCGTGATACTGGCGGGCGGGGGCAAGAGCCCGACGCGCGCCTACCAGCGGATCGGCCGCGCGCTGCGCCCCGCCGCCGGCAAAGACGAGGCGCTGATCCAGGATTTTCTCGATGAAGCGCCGTATCTGAGGCAACACAGCGCCGCGCGCCTCGCCCTCTACCGCCAGGAGCCGGCGTTTCGGATCTGCATGGAAACCCGCCGCCCATGAACCAGCGCATCCTGATGGTGATCAATCTGCTGCTCGTGGCCGCCAGCGGCGGCTTCATTTTCTACCTGGCGACGGTCGAGTACAGCAAGCCGGTCGAGCTGCGCGACATCTCGGCCTACCTGAACGAGGGGGATGAAACCGACTTTGAAAGTCCGGCGAGCATCCCGTCGACGCCGGAAACGCCGTACGATCCGCTGATCCGTTCGCCGATGTTCGGCGCGCTGTTCACGCCGACGCCCACCCCGACACCGACGCCGACGCCCGCGCCGGAGCCGCCCAACCTGCTCGAAGCGGTGTTTTCCTGGCAGATCTCGAGCATGGACGAGAATCAGGTCGAGTTCATCGACAATCGGCCGGAGTCGGGCGAGGTCTTCACGATGCGCGTGGGGGAGACGCGCCGCGCCACCGACAAGGACGGCCAGGAGCTCGACGTCAAGCTGCTGACGATAAATCTGGATGAATTTAAGGTCCTGCTCGGCTATGAAGGTCAGGAAAACTGGGTGGCCTACTGATGCCAGAGCCTGTCCGCCCACGGAAGGGAACGCCGCCTTTGCCGCTTCAACTGGATCGTACATCGCGCATCGTCCCCGGTGCGCGGCGCCGCCGCGCCGGGCGCGGGTTGGCGCGCGCCGCCGCCGGATTCCTCGGCTGGGGGCTGGCGCTGCTGCTGGCCGGCGTGGCGCCGGCGCAGCCGGCCGAAGGGGAAGCGGAGCCGG
>MVZB01000484.1 GCA_002068205.1 candidate division BRC1 bacterium ADurb.BinA292 | reverse complement strand
CCAGAAAGGGACAGACGAGCGCAAACGCGCCGTAAACGTAGACGCGCAACCGGATCCCGCCCGGCCGGCGCGGCGGGATCGCCTGCGCCAGCACCCACAACCCGTGCGCCGCCAGAACGAGCGTGGTCAGGCTGTGCGTGTAGAGATGACCCAGCGAGGCGGCCGCGAACGTAAGCATCCAGAGCGGTCCCGGCCGGCGCAGCAGCATCACCAGGCTCAGCGTGGCGAGCGCGACGAACATCATCGTCTGCGCGTAGTTGCGCAGCTCGAGGGCGTAAAAGCAGAGGCCGGGATTGAACGCGGCGAGCGCAAAAACCGTCAGCCCGGCGACCCGCCCCGAGGCGCGCCACGCCCAACCCCCCAGGATGAAGCAGACCGCCAGGCTGGGGAGGATCGACGTCAGCCGCAGCCAGTCGGTCGAGATCAGCGGCCCGCCCCCCAGGAGCTCGGCGGCGCGCATCGCCACGTGCAGCAGTTGGTAATACAGCGGCGGATGCGTGTCGTAGCGCACCCACCACGCGATGTCGCGCAGCCCGAACGTCGCGATCTTGATCGAGTAGAGTTCGTCGAACCAGACCCCGTTGGCGACGAGCGGGACGGCGCGGATCGCCGCCGCCAGCGAGATCAGCACGGGCCAGATCCACAGCAGCGAGCGTCTGACAGAACGGGCTTGCCTGTGGCGCTGGATTTGATCCGCCGGGGATGGCATCAAGGGTCGTCTCACTCTAGAATCGTCTCTCGTCCCTCGTCCTCGTGATCGCTCCCAAAGGCCCACCCAGTTTTTGTCCTTTCGTCGTGAACTGCCGGTTCACGGTAAGGGCAACCACCGCCTGGGACCGCCGGCATCTTGGCCGGCATCTACCCCCAACGGCCCCCCAGGAATTCGGCTCTCGGCTCTCGTCTCGGCTCTCGACAACCAGCCATTCTGTCCTTTCGTTGTGAACCGCCGGTTCATCGGCAACTCACTCAGAAGAGCTTCCCCAGCCAGCCCGCGTCGTGATCGACCCGGCGGATGTCGCGCTTGAAATTGAACGCGGGGTCGCGCGCGGGATCATGGCAGGGCAGGCAGGTCGCTTCCGGAACCTGGACGGGCGGACGCCGTTGCCGCGCCTCGCGTTCGAGCGCTTCGCGCTCGCCGGCGGGCAACCAGCGCCCC
>MVZB01000483.1 GCA_002068205.1 candidate division BRC1 bacterium ADurb.BinA292 | reverse complement strand
GCCCGGCGACGAAATTGAGGTGCGTGCCGGTCATGTTATAGGCGTCGAGCCAGCGGGCGCCGGCGCGCTCGATCAGGCGCGCATAGTCGCAGTTGGTGACGCCCGTGAAGACCCCCGCGCGCGTGCCGGCAAGCCGGTCGGCGGCCAGGCCGGCGTCTTCCAGCGCCTCCCAGGCCACCTCGAGCAGCAGGCGCTGTTGGGGATCGGTGCTGGCGGCCTCGCGCGGCGAGACGCCGAAGAAAGGGGCGTCGAAGCCGTCGACGCGGGCCAGAAATCCGCCCCGCCGCGAGACCATTTTGCCCACGGCGTCGGGATCGGGATCGTAGAGCGCGTCGGCGTCCCAGCGATCCGGGGGGACGGGGCCGGTGGCGTCGATCCCCTCGCGCAGCAGGCGCCAGAAGGCCTCGGGGCCGTCGGCGCCGGGGAAACGGCACCCGATGCCGATGACGGCGATGGGCTCGGACGAAGCGGCGGTTGTGAGGCCTGAGGATGAACTCGCCGCCCCCTTCGCTTCTGCCGCCGCCAGGCGCTCGCGCATCTCGTCCAGCGCGGCCAGGGCGCGTTCGAGCACGTCGCGCCGCGCGGCCGAACCGGTGGCAGGGGATCCGGATTGTTGAGAAACGGGTGTTTTATCGTCGGCGCTCATCGGTTCTCTCGTTCGTGGTCGTGCTCGTCCTCGTGATGGATTCCTTATCGCGATCGCGCTGTTTCCGAACTCACCGGCGTGCTTGTGCTCGATCCCTCCCGTGAGTTCAGCCCCTCCAGCCGTTCTTCGAGCAGCGCCATCAGTTCCTCTTCGGTTTGGGCTGCGCCGCTGGCGGTTCGGCCGGCTGTCGAGGCCGTGTCCGCACCCCCCAATCCGTTCATTTCCCGGGCAAAGACCTCGTGCGCCAGGTAGTCGAACAGGGCCTCGACCGTCGGGTGTTCGAAGGCCAGGGTCGGGGGCAGGCGTCGGCCCAGGAGGCCTTCGAGCCGCTCGTGTAATTGAAGCGTCAGGATCGAGTTCATCCCCATGGCGAAAAATCCTTGCGCCGGGTCGACAGCATCGGGCGAGGCGAATCCCAGAACGTCCGCCACCTCGCGCGCGATCGTTTCGCGCAGGATCGCGGCGCGCTGTTCGGGACCGGCCGCCGCCAGCCGCACGGCGAATCCATTCGTGCCGGGCACCCGGGATTCGTCCCTCGTCTC
>MVZB01000482.1 GCA_002068205.1 candidate division BRC1 bacterium ADurb.BinA292 | reverse complement strand
CGGCGGATCGGCTGTGATCGTGATGTTGTCCAGCAGCAGGCCGTCGCCGGGAGCGCGGAAGTTGTCGTAATGGTTGAACCGGATCTGGAACCGCCGATGGTAGGCGATTCCGGCCGCGGCGGCCGCCGCGTCGAGATCGACGTGGTAGGTGTGGTAGCCGCCCTCGAGGTTGCGCAGGGGGAGGATTTCGTGCCAGGTCCGGCCGTCGGCGCTGATGGCGACGCCGTCGAAGTCGGCTCCCTCTTCGAAGGTGGGGCCGGGCGGCGCGTCGGGTTCATCCTGCAGCGTGCGAGCGTCCAGTTTGAGCTTGACGCCGGTGCGGCCTTCCAGGTCGATTGTCAGCGTGAGCTCGTTGCGTGAGAAGACGCCGTCGACGCCCGATTCCATGACCAGATGCCGGGCGCCGGCGGGCGGTTCGAAATCCTGGGTCGGACGCGTGACCCAGTCGGCCGTGCCCGACAGCCGCCACCATGTTTCGAGCGGCGGGCTGGTTTCGAAATCCTCGAGGAACGGCGGGTGCGCGATCCGGGTAATGCGCAGTTCGCCGGCGCGCGTCTCGGCCGCGCCGCTGGCCAGGTTGCTGAACGTGATCATTGAGGGATAGACCGCGCCGGGGAGCGCGTCGGCCTCGGGGCCCGGTTCGATCCTGACTGTCGCTTGTTCCCCCGCAAGCAGGGTTCCTGTCGTGGGCTCGGTGCGGAGCCAGGGGACATCGGGGGCCGCGCGCCAGGGGAGGGGAGTTTCGCCCAGATTGGTCAGCTGATAGGTATTATGCTCGGCGGTGAACGGCCCGCCCTCCATGCCGTCGAAGGCGAACGCGTTGGCCGGCGAGACGGCGAGATCATCGATAGCCGCTCCGGAGATCACCAGTGAGTAGGGTTGCGGGCCCCCCATCAGACTGCCCTTGTGGGAGACGACCGCATGATAGGTTCCGGTCAGCGTGGGGGACTCCAGCAGAATCTGTTCGACATTGTCGCGGTGGTTGTCGCCGCGCGTGGCGGGGTCGGCCGGGCGGGCGGGATTCAGGATGAAGGGTTCGTGGATCGATCCGTCGGGGGCTTCGACGCGCAGATCGAGGTCGTTGACCAGGCGGGGGGAAGGATCGTTGAGGCCGAGGAGCGGCGGGGCGGCGGGATCGGTCCAGACGAGCGTAACGCGGATGGGACTCAGGCCGTCCCAGACGAATGCGCGTCGC
>MVZB01000481.1 GCA_002068205.1 candidate division BRC1 bacterium ADurb.BinA292 | reverse complement strand
CATCACCGGCGAGGCGCGCCTGGCCGAAGCGGGGGACGAGTTCCTGGCGATCGGCGAGCGCTGGCAGGAGGTCGCCGCCCTCTTCCACGCCGCCTCTCAGGCAGACGACCCGGCCGAACACCTCCCCGCCATCTCAGATGCCCTCCGGGCGATCGCCGGCCAGGAGCGGGAAGCGTGGGGTCGGATTTCGGATTGTGATTTCGGATTGCGGATTGCGGATTGCGGATTTGGGGTCGGCCATCCCGCCCAGGTGAAGGCCACGGGATTGCGGATGTGCGATCGGCCTGACGCACACCAGCTCCGCGCGGTGCGCTCGCTAGCCCGTCCCCGGCTGCACGCGCGCAAATCCGAAATCCGAAATCCGAAATCCCCAATCCGAAATCCGAAATCCGAAATTCCAGGTGAGGAGCAGCTATGATCGATCTCATTCGGAACACGGGGCCCATCGTTCTCGTCTACCTGGGGCCGCTTGCCCTCTACTCCATCCTCTCGGTGGCGGTGGTGCTGGAGCGGGCACTGATGCTGCGTAAGCTGAACCGGCTGGAGGAGAGCGAGTACGCGCGCATCCGTGAGGGGCTGATGAACGGCAAGCGCGGCGAGACCATCGGCAGCCTGCCGGCGAGCGAGGCGCCGATCGCCGCGGTGGTGCGCACCGGCATCGACCACAGCCGTTTCGGCGCCGAGCAGGTGAAGGAAGCGATCGGCTCCGCGCTCGCGCTGCAGACGGCGCGCTTCAGCCGCTACCTCGGCGTCCTGGCGACCGTCGGGGCGACGGCGCCGTTCATCGGCCTCTTCGGCACGGTGCTCGGCATCCTGCGCGCCTTCCACGAGATCGGCGTCAAGGGCTTTGGCGGGCCTTCGGTCGTCGCCAACGGCATCGCCGAGGCGCTCATCGCCACGGCCTTCGGCCTGGGCATCGCCATCCCCGCGGTCATCGCCTACAACGTCTTCACCGGCCAGGTGAAGAACCTGAACCTGACCGTCGGCGCGCACGCGTCCGAGCTGGTGCCGTTCATGATGGAGCGGGAGAGAGCCGATGCAAGGGCCTAAAGGATCCGGCGGCGACAACGAGATGATGGCCGAGATCAACATCATCCCGCTCGTCGACGTCATGCTCGTGCTGCTGATCATCTCGATGGTCACGGCGCCGTTCCTCGAGCAAGGAGTGAACGTGGAGTTGCCGGTGGCCGGCGGGCAGAAC
>MVZB01000480.1 GCA_002068205.1 candidate division BRC1 bacterium ADurb.BinA292 | reverse complement strand
GCTATCTGGTCGGCCTCGAGCCGCTGGTCCTGATCCTGTTTTGCGGCGCGCTCGGACCGGCGGCCGACGGCCGGCGCTGGGCGGCCATGTTCCGGATCGATCTCCTCTTCGCCGTCTGGCTCGTCTGTCTGTTCGCGGGCGGGCGGATGGCTTTTACGCTGCCCGTCGATGCGCCGGCACTGACGGCCGTCGCCGCGCTGCACCAGCTCCGGCTCCTCCCGATCTGGGCGGCGGTCGTCATCGTGCTGCTGTTCCTCGGCGCGCCGGCGCTGGTTATATTCAGTTCCCCCCGGCCGGCGGCACGCCTCGGCGCGCTCGGGCTGCTGTTTGCCGCGATGAACTTCGGCTATTACGCGAGCGCGCACTACATAACCCGCTGGGCCACCGAAGAGGAACGCGAACTGGCCATCGGCCTGGAACGCTTTGTCGAGCCGGGCGACACACTGACCATTTTGCTCGACGGGCTCCGCCCGCTGCAGGTGCACCACGCCGCGTTCCGTCGGCCGGCCGCGGTCGTATTCCTGTCGCAGTCGGTCCGCGAGCAGGCCAACGGCTGGTGGGCGCGGCCGATGGGACTGGAGCAGGGTCGTTTCCGCCCGGCGGCCGGCGCGGGGCGCCATTGGCTGCTGGCGGGCGCGGCCTGGCGCATCCACGGGGCGCGGCCCGTCCAGCTCGGCACGGCGCGCCTGTATCCGGTCCCGCGCGACGGCCTCCGCTTCGACCCCGCCCAACTCGCCGATCATCTCGGCGGCGCCGCGCCCGTCCTCCCCCCGCGCAAGGTCTATCCGTCGCCCCCCTGATCTCCCGACTCGCCATCGGTATCGGTATCGCCAGCGGAATCGTCATCGAGCGCGCCCCCTCGCTTTTCTCACCGCGCGCCGCTTTTCCATTGCATCTCGCCCGCCCGCGCTTTATGGTTGCTTCCGGTTGATTTACCTGAGCTTCATTCAAGCCGGAAAGGAGGATCGCCCCCCGACACGCATGACACACCCTTGCCCGGTTCCGTCGTCGCGGACTGACCCGGGCCGATCGCATCGACCAACCGTTGTTTCGTTCCGCTTGCCGGCGTTGAACGGTTCCCGTTGATCCCTTGGTTGCTCCACCCGGCGCAACCTCCTCTTGTTCCCGTTGCTGAACCTATTTCCCCTCGCAGGAGGTGTCGATTCGCGATGAAAACGCTGACCCCACCCCGCGCCACCGTCCGCCCGACGCGCGCACCCGC
>MVZB01000479.1 GCA_002068205.1 candidate division BRC1 bacterium ADurb.BinA292 | reverse complement strand
CCACGGTGACTTCTTCCGGATGGAGGCCGTTGTGAGAAATGGGCCGCAGGACCTGGCCGTCCGGATCCGTATAGTGGAGCCCGACCCGCCTCGGATAGCATCCCGTCATCAGGCTGGCGCGCGACGGCGTGCACACGCCGCTGGCGGAGTAGAAGTCCGTAAATCGAACGCCTTCGGCGGCCATCCGGTCGATCGAGGGTGTCCGATGGACTTTCGAGCCGTAGCAGGCCAGGTCGCCATACCCGAGGTTATCGGCCAGGATCAGGACGATATTGGGCGGGCGCTCTCGCGTGGCGCCCTGGCACGCCGCTCCCAAGCCGAGACCGGCGGACCGCAAGAATAAACGGCGATTCATCCTGACTTGCAGCATACCCCCGGTTCCGGTTCTGCGACAATACGAGAACCATGTCACGTCTTGCGCGAACCCTCGGCATCGTCCTGGCGCTGCTTCTCCTGATCCTCCTCAGCCTCCCTTTCCTGATCAGCGCCAATCGCTTCAAGCCCGCGCTGGAATCGAAACTCTCCGCCTCGCTCGCAAGGCAGGTTACTATCGGCGACCTGCGTTTGTCACTTTGGGCCGGCGGCGTAACGGCCAGTGGCCTCGCTGTGGCCGAAGACCCGGCCTTCGGCGCCTCGCCGTTCCTCGAGGCGAAATCGCTGAAGATCGGGGTGGAACTCTGGCCCCTGATCGTTTCACGGGCTCTGAACATCACGGGTCTGACGATCGAGCGGCCTCGGGTGACGCTGCTTCAATCGCCCGACGGGCGCTGGAACTACGCCAGCCTGGGAGGCGCGGCCGCCCCGGCCGCTCCGGCCCAGCAACCGGCCGATCAAGATGCCCTCGACCTCGCTGTGAAACGAATTCGGATCGACGGCGGACGTTTCTCCATCGGCAAGACCGGCGGGCGCCGGAAGCCCCTGGCGCTCGAAAACGTGAACCTGGAGGTGCGCGATTTTGCGCCCTCCGCCGCGTTCCCGTTTTCGCTCAACGCCAGGGTTGCGGCCGGCGGCGAGATCAAACTCGAAGGAAGGGCCGGACCCCTCGATCGCGCGAACGCGCAACTGACCCCGCTCTCCTTCGCGCTGGAGATTGCGCGGCTCAACCTGGCCTCGGCGCTCGGCGAGGCCGCTTCGGATGCCGCCGGCACCGCGGCCTTGAAGGCGAGCGGCGCTGCGAGCGGCGGGCACGTGACCGTGAACGGCACGCTGACGGCCGAAGGAT
>MVZB01000478.1 GCA_002068205.1 candidate division BRC1 bacterium ADurb.BinA292 | reverse complement strand
TGGCCCATGACCATACGTTCACGGCGGGGGACTTCGACGCCGCGCGCGAGGCGGGGTTGACGGCGAAGGTCCTGAAGCTGACGACCGACGGAATCGACTGGGAAAATGGCCAGCGCTACGAGGTAACGAGTTACGAGGGCTGGCGCGAGCGGCATTTGGGGTATCTGGAGGGGGTGCAGGCGCTGGCGGACAACCCGGAAGCGAACGTGACGATCATCCGGACCGTGGAGGATCTGTATCAGGCGAAGGTCGAGGGGAAGATCGGGGCGATCATCGGTTCGGAGGGGGTGCGTTATCTGGAGGGCGAGCTTGAAGCGCTGGAGGAGTTTCACGCGTTGGGGACGCGCGAGATCCAGCTCTGGTGGCCGGCGGGGAACCAGGCGATCGTCAACGGCCAGTTGACGGCGTTCGGGCGGGCGCTGATCGCCGAATGCAATCGGCTGGGGATCGTCATCGACGTGAGCCATATGGGCGGGCTGGCCCTGGATGTGATCGCCCTCTCGGAGGACCCGGTGATCGTGTCGCACGACACGCCGTCGACGATCGGCGGTGAGGCGAGCGACGCGCTGATCCAGGCGGTGACGGCAAGCGGGGGCGGGCATGGCGTGTTCGCGATCCACTTTATCAACGGCTATGTGACGCCGCCGACGGTGGCGCGCGTGGCCGATGCAATCGATTATGTGCGCGACCTGGTCGGCATCGAGCACGTGGCGCTGGGGGGCGACTACTTTCCGGAGGATGGCGTGATCTGGGCGATTCCGGTGTCGGAGTTGAAAGAGCTGACGCGGGAACTGGTGCGGCGCGGATACAGCGACACGGAGATCCGGCAGGTGCTGGGGTTGAACCTGATCCGGCTGTATGAGCGGGTGTGGAACAAGACGGCGGGGGGCGAGGCCGCCGACGAGCAGCCGATCGTGGCGGGGATCGCGGGGCAGGAGTTGCTGGTGTATGAAGTGCGCGAGGGGGGGATCGATCCGGCGCAACCGGCGGCTTCGGTGACGCTGGCGAGCCAGGCGATCGACGTGGCGGTGACGCAGTTGGCCCCGGGGGGCGAGCCGGAGATCGTCGTGCTGCGGCAGGGGACGCCGGATCAGTTGTCGGTCTACCGGCGGGCGGGCGGAGAGCTGGAGCTGATCGCGGAAGGGTCGGTGCTGGCGTCGGACGCGATCGCGGTGGGGGCGGCGGCGCCGCGGCAGGGCACGGCGACGCCGGCGATCGGGGTGCTG
>MVZB01000477.1 GCA_002068205.1 candidate division BRC1 bacterium ADurb.BinA292 | reverse complement strand
TCCCGCCGTGCTGGAGAATGTCGGCTACGATCCCCAGCGGGTCAGCGGATTCGCCTTCGGCCTGGGCGTCGAGCGGTTCGTCATGCTCAAGCACGGCATCAAGAACATCAAGCACCTCTACGAAAACGACCTGCGCTTTCTGCGGCAATTCTGATCGAAGCGGCGTTGCGCCCGGCGGCGCGGGACGCGGCTTCAGCGGGCCCCGCCGGAACGGATGCCTTCGCCCGCAACTGAGAAGGGAATCGGGGAAGAACACCGATGAAGATTTCGGTTCGCTGGCTGAGACAATTCCTCAATGTCGAACTCTCCATCGCCGAGCTGAAGGAGACGATGGAGATGGCGGGCCATGAGGTCGAAGGGGCATGGGATCTCGGCCTGGAATCGGGCAAGCTGGTGGTGGCGCGGGTGCTCGACGTCCAACCGCATCCCAACGCCGATCGGCTGCGGGTGTGCCAGGTGGCTGCGGGGACGGGCCAGCCGCTGTCGGTCGTCTGCGGGGCGCCCAATGTGACGGCCGGGATGAATGTCGTCTGCGCGCTGCCCGGGGCCCGGCTGCCCGACGGCAACACGATCAAGAAGAGCAAGATCCGCGGCCAACTGAGCGAGGGAATGCTCTGCTCGGCGCGCGAATTGGAAATGGGGACCGATCACTCCGGCATCATGCCGTTGCCCGAGGATCTGGAGATCGGCCAGCCATACGACTACATCATCGACATCAAGGTGACGCCCAACCGGCCGGACTGCCTGAGCATCCTGGGGATGGCGCGCGACATCGGGGCGGCGCTGGGCAAGAAAGTCTTCCCGCCGACGCCGCGGTTCAAGGAGACGCTGGAGCACATCGACAGCTTCGTGCGGCTGAGCGTGAAGGACCGCGGCGCCTGCCCGCGCTACACCTGTCGGCTGATTCGCGGCGTCAAGGTCGGCGAGAGCCCGCTGTGGCTCAAACGCGCGCTCGAGGCGTGCGGGATGCGTTCGATCAACAATGTCGTCGACGTCACGAACTACGTGCTGATGGAGCTGGGCCATCCGCTGCATGCGTTTGACTTTGACCGGCTGCACAACAGCGAGATCCAGGTGCGGCGCGCGGAAGCGGGCGAGCGGCTCGTCCTGATCGACGACCGCGAGATCACGCTCGATCCGGAGGATCTGGTGATCGCCGACGCCGACCGGCCGCTGGCGCTGGCGGGCGTGATGGGCGGGCGCGACAGCGAAGTGGGGCCGGGCACGACGACGATC
>MVZB01000476.1 GCA_002068205.1 candidate division BRC1 bacterium ADurb.BinA292 | reverse complement strand
GCACGGTTGCGGGCATAGCCGCCGCGAGAGCATCGCAAAGGACATTTTCGCTTACTTCCGCACCACCCCGCCGACACTCCCGGCCGGACGGGGTTTCACAAACCTGACGTCAAACCGGCGCCGGCGCGGTTTCGATGACGCGCATCGTGACCCAGTGGTTTTTCAGGAACCGGCGCAGCATCACCAGGCCGGCGACGTTGACGAACGTCGTGGCGAAGATCCAGGCCCAATACACGCCCCCCCAGCCCCGTTCAATAAACAGCCAGGTGGGAATGACCATGATCGTCCACGCCAGCGTGAGTTGGACCAGGAGCACGAAGCGCGTGTCGCCCGCCCCCTTCAGCGCGGAGGAGAAGATGATGACCATCACATCGAACAGGCAGTAGGCGGCGACGAAGCGCAACAGCACCACCGCCACGCGACTGACCTGAAGGAACTCGCCCGCCGGCGCCTCGCCCGCGAACCAGCGAATGAACACGTTGGGGATGAGCACGAACAGCAGGGCGCACAGCCCCATGTAGCAGAAGGCGACGTGGAACGCCGCCCAGGTGGCGCGCGCCGCGCGTTCGGGGTGATTCTCGCCCAGGTGCTGGCCGACGAGCGTCGTGACGGCAATCCCCAGGCCGATCATCGGCATGAACGCGATCATGTTGATCTGAAAGGCGAGGTTGGTGGCGGTCAGTTCGGTCATGCCGAGCCGGCCGACGAGGAGCGTGAACGCGGCGAAACTGAGGATGTCGATCATAATCTGGCCGCCGCTGGGTGCGCCGAAGCGCAGCAGTCGCTTGAGGAGCGCCCACTCCAGGCGCCAGCGCCGGCCGGTGGCGTAGCGCCGCCGGTTGTAGGCGTTCAGGAACAGGACGAGATAGACGGCGGAGTTGACCGCCGCGGAGACGAACGTCGCCCAGGCCGCGCCGGCAATCCCCCATTCGGGAAAGCCCCAGTGACCGAATATCATCGCGTAGTCCAGCACGATGTTGACCAGCGTGCTGGCGACGTTGACGAGCAGGACGGTCCAGGTGCGTCCCAGGCCGGTGTACAGGGCCGAGACGGCGCTCGACAGCGTGATGAATCCCCCCGTGTAGCAGGTGATTCTGAAATAGGTGAGTTCGTGGGCCAGGACATCAGGCGGATGATCGGCCCAGACCAGGACGCGGCTGGTCAGCGGGATGGCCGCAATGATGATGACGCCGGCGGCGATCGAGAAGTAGACCGCCTGCCAGACGGCCGCGCCCACCCGGTCGAGC
>MVZB01000475.1 GCA_002068205.1 candidate division BRC1 bacterium ADurb.BinA292 | reverse complement strand
GCAGTCAACACGCCGAACCCCAGGAATCCGCCGGCCAGGACGTATCTGCCGCTGAACAGCGCCAGGAGGAACAGCACCGGCACGGCGACGAGAAACGCCAGCCGCACGGCCTTGCGCAGGCGGAGGGCCGGCGCGGTGTAATAGGCCTTCAGCGCGGCATCGAGAATGCCCAGATGCTGCTCGCGGGGGGTATACGGGCCCTTCTCGGAGTCGAGGCCGAGGTATTTCTCCAGGTCCCGGATGACCCCCTCCATTGTGGGGTAACGCTCGTCGGGGTTTTTGGCGAGCATCCGCCCGATGATCGTGTTGATCGCCGGCGAGACGCCCTTGATGTGGGCGTCGAGGGGCGTCAGCGGCTCCTTCATGTGCTTGGTGATCAGCTCGAACGCCGAGCCGCCGTCGAACGGATTGCGCCCGGCCGCGAGGTAGTAGAGCGTGCATCCCAGCGAGTAGATGTCGGCGCGGGCATCGACCGACGCGGCGTCGCGGGCCTGCTCCGGCGCCATGTAGGCCGGGGTTCCCATCGCCACATCGGCGAGGGTGAGGTTGTCGTCGGCCGGCGTGTTCATCAGTTCTTCGCGGGTGGGGCGCAGCAATTGCCCCTGGGTGTCGTGCTTGCCGCGCATCTTTGCCAGGCCCATGTCGGCGATCTTGACCACGCCGTGCTCATTGAGCATCAGGTTGTTCGGCTTGATGTCGCGGTGAATGATGCCGCGCTCGTGGGCGTATTTGAGCCCGCGCGCCGCCTGAAGGATGTAGCCGGCGGCGTCGTCGAGCCGCAGCCGGCCGTCCTGTTTGACAAGCTGCGAGAGGTCCTGGCCGCGGACGAATTCCATCGTGATGTAGTGGACGTCCTCGTTGCTGCCGACGTCGTAGACCTGAATGATGTTGTGGTGATTGAGCTGGGCGGCGCTGAGCGCCTCGCGCGTGAAGCGGGCGAGCAGTTCCGGATTCTGGGCGAACCGGGTCGGGAGGACCTTCATCGCGACGTCGCGGTCGAGCGAGATCTGATGCGCCAGGAAGACGGCGCCCATGCCGCCGGCCCCGAGCATTTTTTCGATGCGGTAGCCGTCGATGGTGCGTCCGACCAGATGCTGCATGTCCCTTGCGACGCCGGCCGTGGAGCTCTTCGGGGGGCCGCTGGGGCGGGGGCGCGCGGCGCTCGAGCGGGGGGGCGTGGCCGGCGGGTTGCGGCTGGGCGGGGCTTGCGGAGCGGGCCGCGCGCCGGCCGGGGTCGGGGTCGCCACGGTGCG
>MVZB01000474.1 GCA_002068205.1 candidate division BRC1 bacterium ADurb.BinA292 | reverse complement strand
GCGGGCATCGCCCGCCGTTCTTCATCACGCACATCACGGGCATCTTCGACGATGAGCTGAAGGATTTCGCCGCCCGCCACAACGTCCAGATCAAGCCTGAAATCCTCAACCAGGCCGGCTGCCTGGTCGGCCGCAAGCAGTACCATGTGCTGCGGGAACGGGGATTCCCGGCCGTGATGCTGGGCGGCGGCGCGCGCGGGCTGCATCACTTCACGGCGTTTGTCGGCGGCCAGATGCACATCACGCTCAACTGGAGCACGATCGAGGAACTGCTGGACGCCGACGAACCGGGCGATTGTCGAATCGACGACCTGCCCGCGGACGACGTCGTGGCGGAGTTGTGCGACAAGCTCCCCGATTTCCGGCGCGCCTGGCACGAGGGATCGCTCCGCCCGGAGGAGTTCGAATCCTTCGCGCCGCTGCAGCGCTTCCGCAACAACTTCCTCGCCGGCTACGGACGTCTGCGCGAGGAAGTGGCGCGCCGGCGCGCCGCGGCGATGGCCCGTCCATGACTCGGACGCTCCCCACCCTCTGGGACCAGATCGGCGCGCACTGGCCCGCGAACTCGCATGACCGCGCCTGGCCTTACGGCGAACTCGCCGAGGCGGCTCATGCGTTCCTCGCGGGGCACGGCGTCAACCCGGTCGGGCTGAGCCACTACGGCATCGTCGTCGCCGATCGCAACGCGGCCCTCGCCCGCCTGAACCGGCTGGCGCAAGAGCCCTGGCGGCCGGCAACCGCGGCCTGGGTCGAGGCCTTCAATGTCCATGTCATGCGCGGCGATCTGCAAGGCGTGGAACTCGAGTTCATCGAGCCGGACGGCCCCAGTTTCTTCGCCGATTTCCTGGCCGGGCAAGGGGAGCGCCTGCAGCACATCTCCTTCCGCGTGGACGGCATCCACGCGGCCGTCGCGCGGTTGCGCGATGCGGCCGTCCCGCTCGTCAACGATCAGGTTCGCGAGGGTTCGCACGGCTGGATCGCGTTTCTCCGGCCCGACCCGTTCGCTCCCCTCTGCCTCGAACTCTGTCAGCCGAAATAGGGGTTCCTCGCGCATGAACGACAGCCCCAGCTCCGCCCCACGTTCGCGCCGACAATTCCTCGGCGACGCCGCCGCCTGCGCGTTCCTGTCGGGCGCCCTGCTGCCCGCCGCCGGGGCCCTGCTTGCTGCTCCCGCCGCGCGGGCGCAGGCGGCCTCCTCCCAGTCCGACCCGGCGAATAAGATCCGCATCGGCATCGTCGGGGGCGGCTTCGGCGCCTCCTTTC
>MVZB01000473.1 GCA_002068205.1 candidate division BRC1 bacterium ADurb.BinA292 | reverse complement strand
AAGGGTGAAAAAATCCGTGAATAGCCGACCCGCCGCGGCGCGGGCCGCCGCGCACGCCGGCTAATCGTCGCCGGTCGTCTGGGGGGCCACGGCCAGAATCTGGTCGAGCCGCGTCATCTTGAGCAACCGCGCCAGGTGCTCGCCGGGATTCTTCAGCCACAGCTCGATCGCGTTGCCGCGGCAATGGCGGTCCAGGCCGACAAGCATCGCCAGCCCCTCGCTGTCGACGAACGTCACCCGCCGGCAGTCCAGCACCAGCCGCCGCGGCGCGTAATCCTCCGCCTGTTCCTGCAGCAGCCGGCGCAGCGGCCCCGCCGAGGCAAACAGGATCTGCCCGTCGAGCTGCACGGTCAACTGATCCCCCTGAATCAGCATCTCGCGCAGGCAGATGTTGGGGTGCGGCCGGTAATCGACCGCCAGCCGCGTTATGCTGGGTTGCATCGTGCTCATCAGATGATCCGCGCCAGGATCTCCTCAACCGTCTGGAACCGCTTCTCGGGGCTCTTTTCGATGCATTTCATGATGATCCCCTTGAGCCGGTCGCTGATGCCCGCCTTGATCTCCGGCGCCGGGGAATTCAGGTGCTGGTACTCGATGTTCCCCTCGCAGAACGGCGGCCGGCCCGTGACCAGCTCATACAGCATGATCCCCAGCGCGTAAATGTCGCAGCGGTGATCGATCTGGCCCCCCTCGATCTGCTCGGGCGCCATGTAGAGCGGCGTCCCCATCACGGTCGTCCCGGCGATCGTCTGATTCGCCGTCAGAATCTTCGCGATCCCGAAATCGGTGATCTTCACCTGATTGCGGTCGGTGATCATGATGTTGGCCGGCTTGACGTCGCGGTGCACGATGTTGAGCCGGTGCGCATAGGCCAGCCCCTCGCAGATCTGCATCAGGAAATTCAGCGTGATGTCCTCGCTGAACGTCATGTTGCGCTTGAGCAGCGCCTTCAGATCCTCGCCGTCGATGTACTCCATCGAGATGATCTTGTGGCCGTCCATCTCGAACATGTCGTGGATCCGGACGATGTTCTGATGCGTCAGCTTGCGCGCGGCGCGGGCTTCCTGCTTGAACCGCTCGATCGCCTCGGGGTCGGCGCAGAGGAAATCGTTGAGGACCTTGATCGCAACGACCTCCTCCAGCATCTTGTCGCGCGCGCGGAAGACGATCCCCATCGACCCGCGGTTGAGCTCCTCGAGCAGTTCGAAGCGGCGGACGAATTCCCCCCCGGCGTGAAACGGCTGCGGCTCTCCCTCCTCCTTCTCGCCGGGGGGGAAT
>MVZB01000472.1 GCA_002068205.1 candidate division BRC1 bacterium ADurb.BinA292 | reverse complement strand
AGCAAGGCGCGCGAGACGGAGCGGCTCGCGGACAGGGCGACGCCGGAGATGATCGCCCGGTCCGCGCGGGAACACGACTGCCGTTCGGTCGCCTTCACGTATAACGATCCGGTGATTTTCGCCGAGTATGCCATCGACACGGCGCATGCCTGCCATGAGCTGGGCGTGAAGGCCGTTGCCGTGACGGCCGGCTACATCAGTGATCGGGCGCGTCCGGAATTCTACGCCGCGATGGACGCGGCGAATGTCGACCTCAAGGGGTTCACCGAGGACTTCTATCGCAAGATCTGTTTCGCGGAGCTCGGCCCGGTGCTCGACACGCTCCACTACCTGCGCCATGAGACCCGCGTCTGGTTTGAGATCACGACGCTGCTGATTCCTGGGCAGAATGATTCGGATGCCGAACTGCATGCGATGACCGAGTGGATCGCGGAGAATCTGGGGACGGAAGTGCCGCTGCACTTCACGGCGTTTCATCCCGATTTCAAGATGACCGACCTGTCGCGCACGCCGGCGGCGACGCTGACCCGCGCGCGCGGCATCGCCCAGGCCAAGGGCCTGCGTTTTGTCTACACGGGCAACGTGCACGACCGCGCCGGCGGCAGCACATATTGCCCCGGCTGCCGGCGGTGCGTGATCGAGCGCGACTGGTATCAGTTGGGCGAATACGCGATGCGGGACGGCGCCTGCGCGCACTGCGGGACCGAGATTGCGGGCGTTTTCGAGGCCGCCCCGGAAAACTGGGGGCCCCGGCGCGAGCGCGTGCGGATCGCGTGACAGGCGGCGACTTCGATCTTTGTGGTGGGATCTGGCGCGGGTTGTCGAGTTCGCTCAGTCGGCCGACGCCGCGGTTTCGGTCGTCGGCGCGTCGCCCGCCGGCGCCAGATTCAGTTCCGGATAGAGCAGCCGCTGGATTTCGTCCAGGACCTCCGTGAACCGCGGCCCCGGCCGCAGCGCATGATCCAGCGTGATCACGTGGATCCGCCCATGCTGGGTCGCCGGGAGCGAGGGGAGGGCGTTCCAATCCGATCGGATCTCGCTCAGCCGGCTTTCATCGGCGCCCTGCAATTCGGGCATGAATTCCAGGATGACATCGGGCTGGCGGGCGAGCAGGCTTTCCTTGGAGACCTGCGGGTAAGGCTGGTCGATCTCCGCAAAGATGTTCCGCCCGCCCGCCAGCTTGAGGATTTCCCCCAGAAAACTGGCGCCCGACACGGTCGAGAGCTGATCGAGAGAGCCGGCGCGGCGGCTGACGGTCAGGAAGACCTTCGGCCGCTCGCCGGGGTCGATGGCGGCGACGCGGGCCGCTGTCCGTTC
>MVZB01000471.1 GCA_002068205.1 candidate division BRC1 bacterium ADurb.BinA292 | reverse complement strand
CGGGGCGCAGCTTCAACCCCACCTCGACCGCCCGCCGGAACGCGCCGATCGCGCCGTCCCATTCCTCGAGCCGCGTCAGCACGCGGCCGTGCATCAGGTGCAGTTGGAACACGTCGGGGTTGTGACGGATCCCCTCCTCGATGAAGCTCCGCGCCTCGGCCAGCGACACGGCGCCCTCCTCGCGCTGCTGCATCAGCCACCACGCCCCGATCATGAACCCCCGCCAGTGATGCGGATCGCTGAGCGTCAGCAACCGGTACCACGGCAGAAGCTGCTCGCCGCCCGAATGCTCATGCGGTTGATCCCCTCCCTCCCACGGCTGCACCTCGCGATGCAGCACGCCGATGAATCCGCGATAGTCCGACTCGCGATCGGGAATCAGCGCCACCTCCGCCCCGTGGCCCGCATCTGCGCCGGCCCCGTCCGCATCGGCTTCATGGTCGCAATGTTCGTCATGGACATGCTCCGCGCCGGCGGAGCGGCTCTCTTCTGCCCGATTGACCGTCTCGCCCGTCCGCGCCAGGTTGTCGGCATTCAGGTGCGGCGCGTAGGCCACCCCGCGGTGCAGGTAGCGCTCCGTCTTGACCCACATCAGGTCGGCCGCGGACGCGCGGATTTCCCCCAGAATCAGGGCAAACGGGCTGGTGTTGACCTGCTCGGCGACCGCCTCGGTCATCACGAAGGCCGGCTGCCACGCCTTCGCCGGCTCGAGCGCCGGCCGCAACAGCCCGATCGCGCCGAGACCGGCAAGCAGCGTCAGCGTGCCGAGCATCGAATATCCGCCGCCCGGCCACGGTGCCTGGTTCAACCGCTCCATGAGACGCACTCCTACAAGGCCATCCGGCGGAAGGTCGTTCCCGCGAGCACCGAAAAGAGGAACGTCCACAGCGCCGCGTAGAGCAGCAGCCCCGCGATTTCGGCGAGGCTCAGCGGCCGTCCGCCGTCGACATAGCGCTGAAACTGATCCAGCAGCGAGAAGTCGGGAATGAACCGGGCCGCCAGCGCCCCCAGGCGCCCGCCCGCCTGCGCCGCGAAATTGCCCGCCATCCCGCCGAAGAACGCCGCCGCCGCCGTCGCCAGCATCGCCACCGCCATCGGCAGCCGCAGCGACAGCCACATCGCCAGCGCCCCCGCCATCGCCAGCCCTCCCGCGCGCAGCACCAACGCCTCCGCCAGCACGACCGGGTGCTGAATCGGCAGCCGCGGCGTGATCAGCAGCGTCACCCCCACGAACAGCCCGAGGGCGGCGACGCCGGCCAGCCAGATCGGCAGCGCCTTGCCCAGCAGAAGCTGCATCCGCGAGACCGGCTTGGCCAGCATCGGATAAATTGTCCGC
>MVZB01000470.1 GCA_002068205.1 candidate division BRC1 bacterium ADurb.BinA292 | reverse complement strand
GAGCGATAGCCAACCCGCTTTGTGGAGTGCGGTGGCAAAGCGCGGCGCCCGACGCGCGTCGACACCGCTTTGGATTCGATCCCCGCAGCTGATTCCGACCGATCCAAAGCGGCGTCGACGACCGCTGCGCGGTCTCTGCCGCCGCACTCCACAATACCCCCAACGGCCTCCCCAAGACTCGGCTCTCGTCCTTCGTCCCTCGTCCTCGGCTCTCGAAACCGGCCACACTCGGGCTTTTCCGATCTCCCCCCGAACCGCAAATTGATTATTTCGCCCGCCCCGCGTAGGCTATGGGGGATCTTGCCGTGAAGGAGGCCCGCCGGGTCCTCGCCCATGCGTCCCTTGTCGTTTCTACTCCTGGCGGCGCCCCTGGTCATCCTGGCGGCGTGCGCCACCCCGCCCATCGAACTCCCGACCTACGAGGTCGATACCCAGCGCCTGCTGCAAACCCCGCCGGCGCCCGTCGCGGCCGCCCCCTCCGACCGCGCCTCCCACGTCGTCATCGACGACGTGCGGATCACCCCCGAGACGGCCGTCGGCTACGACGACCTGCCGGCCTCCATCACCCAGTTGTTCGACAGCTCCCCCCTGGATCTCTCCGTCGCCGACGTCGTCATCGAAACGCTGGCCAACAACCACGAAATCCAGATTCAGGGCTATTCGCTGCGGATCGACGAATACGAAATCCCGGTCCAGAAGGGCATCTACGACCTGATGCTCAACGCCCGCGCCGAATTCAGCCGCATCGAGGAGCAGACCAGCACCTCCAGCTTCGCCTCGACCGGCATCAACAGCACCCGCCGCCGCCAGTTTCTCACCGGCCTCAGCCAGCTCTTCCCCACCGGCGCCACGCTCGACCTGGGCTATGCCATCGCCCGCAGCACCAACCTGTTCTCCAGCATCAGCCTGGCGTTCCTCCCGGGCATCGTCTCGCCGGATAACCCCCTCGGCCTGCCGGTGCCGATGTTCAGCTCCACCACGCGCACCGACGTCCAGTATCGCCAGAGCTTCACCGCCGCGCTGACCCAACCCCTCCTGCGCGGCTTCGGCCCCGCTGTCACCAACGCCAACATCCGCATCGCCCAACTGGAGCGCCAAGGGAGCGCCGCCGACTTCCAGACCCAGGTCGAGGAGACCCTGCTGCTGGCGCTGGAAACCTACTGGCAACTGATTGAGGCGATCGAGCTTCACAAGGTCGCCGTCGTTTCCTACAGCGCCGCCGCCGACCTGCTGCGCGTCAACCGCGCGCGCTACGATGCCGGCGTCCTTCCCCTGACCGATGTGCTCCAGGCCGAAGCGGCCGTCGGCGGCCGCCGCGTCGACGTGATCAACGCCCGCCGGTCCGTCCGC
>MVZB01000469.1 GCA_002068205.1 candidate division BRC1 bacterium ADurb.BinA292 | reverse complement strand
GAGCGGGAAACCGGACTCGAACCGGCGACATCCACCTTGGCAAGGTGGCGCTCTACCAACTGAGCTATTCCCGCTCACCCGGGGGGCGTCGGCGCATCCGCCCGCCGCGACCCGGAACCGCTATCTAACCAGCCCCGCCGGGCCGTGTCAAGAGCCAGTGACGCCGGCATCGGCCCTTCGGCCCAAGCTTCAACGCCATCACCGCCGCCCGCTGCTGCCTCTAGTCGGGCCGCTTCGAGGATTTCTGGGCCGACACCGCCTCATGAAAGCCCAGATCCATGTCGCACGCCGATCCCGTCACCCCACGCCCGCCCGACACTCAAGAAATCGCGCCTCAATCCTTTCCGCTCAAATCTTGATCACCTGCCCGGTTGGCTGCAGATAGGCTTCGTAGATCCGGGTCATTTCCCAGATGCATTCCAGATCGGCCTTTTCGGGCGGTATGCCGGCAAGGGCGTGCTTGCAGAAAGAGATGACCTCCGGCGCGTAGCCGAGCAGGAACAGGCCCTTGTTGTAGAGCTGACCGAGCGAGAACTCGGGCTCCCAGAACTGCGCGCCGCCGCGCTCGCCCGTGTCGGTGAAATCGCCCGCGACGCCGTAACCCCCCTCCGGCCCGCCGCCGCTGTAGCAGTAGACGCGGATGTTGTTCTCGACGATCACGTTGCCGTGCTCGCCGACGATCTCGGTGTGCTCCAGGGGCGAGCCCCCGCCGATCCCCGGGCAGAGGTGGAGCGTGCCGACGGCGCCGCTCTTGAACCGCAGCGCCGAGACGGCCGCCCCGTCGCGCTGGCGCTCCACGTAGATCGACTCGAGCGGTCCGCCGAGCAGCCGCAGCAGCGAATGCGGATGGCCGATGTGGTCCAGGAAGCCGACCAGTTTCCAGGGATCATCGCGCTCCTCGGGGCCCGGCAGGTGCTGCGGATAGCGCGCCGTGATCGTGCGGATCCCACCGAACCATTCCTGGCGCGACAGAAGGTGCGCCCGCACGTTGGCCGGGAAGAACATCTTCTTGAACCCGCACATCACCCATTTGCCGGTCTTGCGGCTGGTTTCCATCATCATCTCAACATCGGCCAGGCAGCCCGCCGGCGGTTTTTCGATCCAGACGTGCGCGCCCGCGTGCATCGCATCGCACGCCAGTTGCGGATACCTCGGTTTTGCATCCTTATCGTAGTTGGTGACAATAAAGACGACCTCGGGGCGCTCCCGGTCGAGCATCGCGCGGTGATCGGTGTAGTGCGCGCGCGCGCCGAACTGGCGCGCCACATGGGCCGCGCGCGCCGCGTCCAGGTCGCACACCGCCGCCAGGTCGACCGGCGCGTACTGGAACGTCGGGTAGATGTTGCGGCAGGCATG
>MVZB01000468.1 GCA_002068205.1 candidate division BRC1 bacterium ADurb.BinA292 | reverse complement strand
TTCTCAGCAAGCGCCTGTGTGCGCGGGCCCGCCGCGGCTGGCAACGGCCGTCCGCGTGTGCTAGATTGCGGCGCTGTGCATCATCCCGGCAGGGATGACAGGGACCGGGTCATGGTGATCTTGCGCAACGGGAGCGAGGGATGAGCAAAAGCCAACCAGCCAGCGGCGGCGGTCGCGACGGCGCGCCGGAACGAGGCCAGGACGGGGGAGCGGCGGCCGCGGGCGGCGCGGACCGGCCCGCCGCGCCGCTGGACTTCATCCGGAGCCGGATTGCCGAGGACGTGCGCGCGGGGCTGCACGGCGGACGGGTCGCGACGCGCTTCCCGCCCGAGCCGAACGGCTATCTGCACATCGGGCATGCCAAATCAATGTGCCTCAATTTCGGCGTGGCGGAGGAATTCGGCGGCGAGTGCCACCTGCGGTTCGACGACACCAACCCGACGAAGGAAGAGCAGGAATACGTCGACGCGATCCAGGAGGACATCCGCTGGCTCGGGTTCGACTGGGGCGAGCATCTGTATTTCGCCTCGGACTATTTCGATCAGCTTTACGAGTGGGCGGTCAAGCTGATCCGCGAAGGCAAGGCCTACGTGGACGACCTGAGCGCCGAGGAGATCCGCGAGTACCGCGGCACGCTGACGGAGCCCGGACGGGAAAGCCCCTACCGGAACCGGACGGTTGAGGAAAACCTCGATCTGTTCGAACGGATGCGCGCGGGCGAGTTCGAGAGCGGAACGCGCACGCTGCGGGCCAAGATCGACATGGCTTCGGGCAATCTGAACCTGCGCGACCCGGTGATGTATCGCATCCTGAAGGCGCCGCATCACCGGACCGGAACCCGGTGGTGCATCTACCCGATGTATGACTGGGCGCACGGGCAGTCCGACGCAATCGAGCGCGTGACGCATTCGATCTGCACGCTGGAGTTCGCCGATCACCGGCCGCTGTATGACTGGTATATCGAGCAGCTCGGCGTGTTTCCCTCGCGGCAGTATGAATTCGCGCGGCTGAACCTGACCTACACCGTGATGAGCAAGCGCCGGCTGCTGACGCTGGTGCGCGAGGGCTACGTCAACGGCTGGGACGACCCGCGGATGCCGACGCTCTGCGGGATGCGCCGGCGGGGTTACACGCCCGAGTCGATCCGCGATTTCTGCGCTCGGATCGGCGTGGCGAAAGCGGACAACACCGTGGAGATCCAGATGCTGGAGCACTGCCTGCGCGAGGACCTGAACGCGCGGGCGCCGCGCTTCATGGCGGTGCTGCGGCCGCTGCGCGTCGCGATCGAGAATTACCCCGAGGGCCAGGTGGAGGAACTGGAGGCGGTGAACAACCCGGAGAACCCGGCGGCGGGGACGCGGCGGGTTCCGTTTTCGCGCGAGC
>MVZB01000467.1 GCA_002068205.1 candidate division BRC1 bacterium ADurb.BinA292 | reverse complement strand
CCCCCCCGTCTCCGAGGAGAGCGGCGTCATCCCGATGCGCGAGGTCGAGGAAACCCCCGCCGAACGCGACGCCGCCCACGGCTTCGGCCCGCCGATCGAAGGCGATCTGCCGCGAACCGGCTCCCCCGCCGACGAAACGACCGACAAACTCAGCCACGATGCGCTGCGTCCGGACGAAGCGCGGGCCGACGCCGAATCCCCGGACCAACGCCCCTGAACGCGGCTCGCCCGCCAATCCCACGGCAGTTCCCCGGCATGCGACCCAAGATCCATTCCCGCGACGAACTTGTCGCCCTGCTCCAGGACCGGCGACGCCGCGAACCCGACTTCCGCCTGGTCTTCACCAACGGCTGCTTCGACCTGCTCCATATCGGCCACCTGCGTTACCTGTGGGCGGCGCGCCAGTTGGGCAGCGCCCTGCTCGTCGCCGTCAACGACGACGACTCGATCCGGCGGCTCAAGGGGCCCGGCCGGCCGATCCTCGCGCTGGCCGAGCGCCTTGAGCTCCTGGCCGGCTTCGCCTGCGTCGATTACGTCACCTCGTTTCACGAGGATACCCCGATCCCCCTGCTCCTCTTGCTCAAACCCGAAATCCTGGTCAAGGGGGGGAATTACACGCTCGATGGCGTCGTCGGCCGCGATGAGGTCGAGGCCTACGGCGGCGAAGTCCGCACCGTCGCCCTGACCGAAGGCCGCTCCACCACCTCCCTGATCGACAGGATGCGCGAGCAGTAGCGGCGACGATCGCGGCCGCAATCGCATCGTTGGCAGAACGCCCTCCGCCTGCTACGCTGGGGGGCAGGGTGTCGCTCCCGACCGCAAATCCCGCCACGCCCAACCCAGGATCCCGGCCCATGAAAACCAGCATCACCGGCAAGGTCTACGTCATCGGCGACAACATCGATACCGATCAGATCATCCCCGCCGAGCACCTCGTCTACAGCCTGACCGACCCCGAGGAGCGCAAGCTCTACGGGCGCTATGCGCTGAGCTCGGTCCCGCCCCCTCAGGCCGGGCTGCCCCAGGGCCACGTCCCCTTCGTCCGCGACGGGGAATTCACCAGCGAATACCGCATCGTCATCGGCGGCCGCAATTTCGGCTGCGGCTCCTCCCGCGAGCACGCGCCGTTCGCCTTGCGCGAGGCCGGCATCGAGGCCGTCGTCGCCGAATTCTACGCCCGCATCTTCTTCCGCAACTGCGTCAACGGCGGCTACCTGATCCCCTATGAATCGCGCGAGCGCCTGATTGACCTCTTCAAGACCGGCGACGAGGCCGAGATCGACCTCGCCACCGACACGATCCGCAACCTGACTCAGGGGACCGAGTTCGGCCTCAAGCCGCTGGGCGACATCCTGCCGATCATCGAAGCGGGCGATGTCTTCGCCTATGCC
>MVZB01000466.1 GCA_002068205.1 candidate division BRC1 bacterium ADurb.BinA292 | reverse complement strand
CCCGCCGGTCATCCACCTGTCGCCCCAGGGCGAACGCCTGACGCAGCCGCTGGTGCGCGAGCTGGCGTCGCTCGCGGGGATCATCCTGCTGTGCGGCAACTACGAGGGAATCGATGAGCGGGTGATCGAGCTGGAAGTCGACCGGGAGATTTCGATTGGCGACTACGTCCTGACGGGCGGCGAGTTGCCCGCGCTGGTGGTCATCAACGCGATGGCCCGCCACGTGGAGGGGGTGCTGGGCAATCCGAGCTCGGCCGAGCGCGATTCGTTCGAGGATGGGCTGCTCGATTTCCCGCACTACACGCGGCCCGAAACGGTGGAGGGGCTGGCGGTCCCGCCAGTCCTGCTGTCGGGGCATCATGCGCGGATCGAGGCGTGGCGGCGGCAACGGCAACTGGAGCGCACCGCCCGGCGGCGGCCCGACCTGCTCGCGCGCGCGGCATTGACCGACGAGGAACGGCGCTGGCTGGCCGAACAGGGGCTCTGGCCGCCGAAGGGGGACGCCCCATGCTGATGGTTGCGCTGGTGCACTACCCGACGATCAACAAGGAAGGGCGGGTGGTGACGACCTCGGTGACGAATTTCGACATCCACGACATCGCACGCGCGTCGACGACGTTCGGCGTCGCCCGTTACTACCTGGTAACGCCGGTGGAATTGCAGCAGCAGTTCGTCCGGCGGATTGTGCACCATTGGCTGGAGGGCTCGGGGGCGGAGTATAACCCGACGCGCAAGGAAGCGCTGACGGCCGTGGAGATCGCGCCAGACCTGGCGGCCGTGGGCGAGGCGATTGAGCGCGACTTCGGCCGCGCCGCGACCTGGGTGGCGACTTCCGCCCGGCGCTACGGCAACACGATCAGTTGCGCGGCGCTGCGCCGCCGCCTGCGCGACGAGCCGGACCAACCGGTCTGCCTGATCTTCGGCACCGGTTCGGGCCTGCATCCGCAGATCCTCGAGGAAGCTGATCTGATCCTGGAGCCGATCCAGGGGCCGACGGCGTACAACCACCTGTCGGTCCGCTCGGCGGTCTCGATTTATCTGGACCGGCTGCTCGCCGTGCGGGGGGATTGAGCCTCGCGCGGCGCCCGCGGCGCGGCGACGCGACGATCCCCGTTTTGGGAATTCATTGGCATGTCATGCGCTTGTTGGAGGATGATGTGGCTTCGGATTCCACATGAACCCGCGACAATCCACGAAAGCGATCACTCCCATGAACAGCCTGATGAAGACGGCGGCGCTGGCGCTCGGCCTGGCGCTCTGGAGCCCGGTGTTGATGGCGCAGCCGGCGCAGGAAGGGCCCCAGCCGCCCGCGGCGGCCGCGCCGGCCGAGGCGTCCAAGGTGGTGTTGAAGGTGAACGGTCAGGAGATCACGGCGGCGCAGTTCAATCGAGTCCTCCAGCAGATG
>MVZB01000465.1 GCA_002068205.1 candidate division BRC1 bacterium ADurb.BinA292 | reverse complement strand
GTCGTGCGCAACTACCGCGAGGTGTTCAACTACATCGTCCTGCACGGGCAGTCGCTGCTGAACACGCTGATCCTGGTCGTCGGCCTCCTCTCGGTGACGCTGGTGGTGAACCCGCTCTGCGCCTACGGCCTGTCGCGCTTCAACCTGCCGCAGACGTACAAGATCCTCCTCTTCCTGCTGGCGACGATGTCCTTCCCGGCGGAGGTGAGCGCCATCCCGCGCTTCCTGCTGCTGAAGCAGTTCCACCTGCTGAACACCTACTGGGCGCTGATCCTGCCGGCGATGGCGAACGGCTACTCGATCTTCCTGCTGAAGGGCTTCTTCGACTCGCTGCCGCGCGAGCTGTACGAGGCGGCGACCATCGACGGCGCCGGCGAGGCCCTGATGTTCAGCAAGATCACCATCCCGCTCTCGCTCCCGGTGATGGCCGTCATCGCCCTGGGCACCTTCACCGCGGCCTACGGCTCCTTCATGTGGGCGCTGCTGGTGTGCCAGAACCCGAAGATGTGGACGCTGATGGTCTGGCTCTCGCAGATGCAGCAGTGGGCGCCGACCTTCGTGATGTTCGCCGCGCTCGTCCTGGCGGCCATCCCGACGCTGATCGTCTTCGTCTTCTGCCAGAACATCATCATGCGCGGGATCATCATCCCGACGGAGAAGTGAGGGGGTGGGGGTTTGGGATTTCGGATTTCGGATTTGGGATTTCGGATTTGGGGTTGGGGATCTCGGATTTGGGATTTGGGATTTCGGATTTCGGATTTCGGATTTGGGATTTGCGGCTGCTGGGTGAGCGGGCCGCGCGGCGCCGCGAGTGGCCCGGACACGCCTCCTCGTTCCTTCCCGGCGCGCGCCTTGCTGCGCCATCCGGACTGCCGCGCGATCCCGGTGCCGGCGCGGGCGCTCGGCGACCCCAACGACGTCGTGCCGGAGGTCGGGCCGGCGAAGCGCTGCGATATCCGGATCCTCTCCTGGGGGTCTCTACAGGCTGGATCAGGATGGGATCGTCCTTCCCTCAGCGGTGAAAGAGGCGATGCGGTAGTGCGTGAGGTTTGAGCGCCGGCCGCCCGGCAGGTAAGCCCCGGCAGATGCGGGCGCCCCAAGGCGCCGAGCGAGAAGGCAGGTGCG
Source organism: candidate division BRC1 bacterium ADurb.BinA292 (assembly GCA_002068205.1). Classification (GTDB taxonomy): domain Bacteria; phylum Sumerlaeota; class Sumerlaeia; order MVZB01; family MVZB01; genus MVZB01. Next base: position 286 of record MVZB01000465.1, on the reverse strand, counting down.
GGCCGCACGCACCCCCGCGGGCCCCTGGGATCCCCCAGGGGCCCGCGGCGCGTACGGCTTGCTGCGGGCGGCGCGTTCAGAACAGGTCGATGCTCGTCGCGATGGCGAGGAAGGTGTCGCGCACGGCGGGGAAAGTCTGCGGTGTCGCCGTGTGCGTGAAGATCAGGACGATCCCCTCGTCATTCGGAACGAAGAGGGTGATGCGGTGGAACGCGACGCCCGTGCCGTTGGGCGCGCGCCAGACGGCCGTGTACTCCAGCGCGATCGCCTCGCGCCCGTCGATCGT
>MVZB01000464.1 GCA_002068205.1 candidate division BRC1 bacterium ADurb.BinA292 | reverse complement strand
TCGGCATCAGCCGGGACGGGTGGAATTTCGACGAGGTCTATACGATCCGGGATGAGGAATTCACCGCGCGATTCCCCGCGCCCTTCAAGGCGGAGCGGCCCGGCTACGAGTATCCCTCGGCCTATTATCATGATGGCAAGCTGTACATCGTGTATAGCTGGTACCGCGAGGGGGTGGAGCTGAGCATCGTCGATGTGGAGCAGTTGGGCGTGCTCGGGCGCGCGGAGGAGTGACCAGGGGTCGAAAAGCCGTGGCGGTAATAAGACGGGCATAATCAGTTGACGCGCCAAATTGGATGCTATAAGGTCCGCGTGGAAGCTCTTAGCGCCGTGCGGAGGCTGTGTGCCGCTGCGCCGGGCGACCCCGCCCGCGACGCGCCGCCGCATGGCCAATCCGCGCGCACACGAAGGGGAAGACACGGGTTATGGCCAAAGACGCACGCCAATCCGTCGGACATATCGTTTCGCATACCCACTGGGACCGCGAGTGGAGATGGCCGGTCTGGACCACGCGGCTGCAGCTGATTGAGTTTTTCAAGCAGTTGCTGGAGCTGATGGAGCGGCGCGAGGACTTCCGCTATTACACGCTCGACGGCCAGTCGGTGATGGTCACCGATTACCTCGAGATGGCGCCGGAGGACCGCGCGCGAATTGCGCGGCTGGTGACCGCCGGCCGGCTGTTCATCGGGCCGTGGTTCACGCTGCCCGACCCATGGCCGATCGCCGGGGAATGCATGGTGCGCAATCTGCTCGTCGGGCGGAAGGTCTGCCGCGAACTGGGCGGAGCGCTGTCGGTGGGTTATACGACGTTCGGCTGGGGGCAACCGGCGCAGATGCCGCAGTTGTATGCTGGTTTCGGCATCGAGGCGATCGTGACGGCGAAGAATGTCAGCCGCCAGCGCGCCCCCCATTCGGAATTCCGCTGGCGTTCGCCCGACGGCACGACCGTCTTCACGACGCGGCTGGGGGAGCTGGGGCGCGCCAACTTCTACAAGCGCGCCCTGCTCAAGATCCTCCATGGCGGCCAGTTCTGGAGCGACGAATGGCATTTCGACTGGCGGCGGGCGGGGCTGATCGTGCGCAGCGCCGACGCCGGCGATCAGGCCATGGACTTCCATCATGTGGACTCGGGGCCGCGGATCCACGCCGAACACCTGCGCGACGCCCTGCTCAATGCGTGGTCGACCACCGAGGATTCGCTGTCGCCCACCGACCGGTTCCTGGGCGAGGGCTGCGATTATACCGTGGGCCTGGAACTGCTCCCCGAGCTGATCGAGCAGGCCAACGCCGCTTTCGATGACCGGCAATTCATCCACGGCAACCTGCCCGACTACATCCAGCGGCTGCGCGAAACCATCCCGCTGGATGAGTTGCGGGTAGTCGAAGGCGAGCTGCGCGATCCGCCGATAACGGCGG
>MVZB01000463.1 GCA_002068205.1 candidate division BRC1 bacterium ADurb.BinA292 | reverse complement strand
CCCGCCTTGGCGATGCCGCCCGCCGCGGTGCCGGCGATCCGATTGAACGCCGCGCACCGGGCGGCGGATTCGATCCTGGCGGAACTGGTGCTGACGGCGTATCCGATCCTGCGCGACGATGCCGATTTGAGGACGGCGCTGCACGCGGCCGGGGAGGCGATCGGCGCGGCGTTTGATGAACGGCGCAAACGCTATCCGCTGCGCCGCGAGTTCGCCGCGACGACGGTGACGCTGGAGGGCGCCGACGAAGACCTGGCGGAGCGGGTGCGGACGCTGGGGTTCACTTGCCGCAACGCCGCAGCGTCCCGCTAAGCCGAGTGCTTCCGATCTGCTTCCGCCGCTTCACGCGGAATTCACCGCCTGGGCCGGCCGGCCTCGCGGAGCGACTTGTTCGCGACTCTGCCGGCAGGTATTGGATCAAGCATCGTCTTCTCGCTTTCGTCCCGGACGAACGCCTCATAGCAGGGCGGGGGCCAGGGCATTAACGGTTGATCTTCAACCCATTTTGACCTAAACAAAACTAAGGCAGAAATCATATTCGTCGTTTGACCGGTCGGCGGCCGGGACGCCGGATTTTTTCATCCGAGGAAGGCAGGTTCATCATGGAATCCCTCCGGTCGCCGGTTGGCGTGCGCCCGCGCGCCCTGGCGTGGCTGGTGCTCGGGATGCTGCTGGCGCCGCGGGCGCAGCCGCAGCCGACGGAGCTGCGCGAGAAACTTTACTGCTGTGATCCGCAACCTGAGTTGCTGGATCTTTCGGGAACCTATGAAGGCTACTATCCCGACGGCGTCAAGCTGTTCCGCAGCGTGCTGGAGCACAATGCGCGGCGCGCGTACGGCATGCGCGACTTCCTCACGCTCTCGCTCGTCGACCGGATGCAGACCGAGACGGGCGAGCTGCAGATGTATACCGGCCAGCGCCAGATCAGCTACCGGCCATTGTTCGGCGCGAACGGGGTGTGCGAGGGGGGGCTGTTCGCCGAGTGCGTCCGCCGTCCGATCACGATCAACTACACGGTCTCGGGGACGGTTGAATGGCTGTTTACGCCGGAGGGGGCCGCGGCCAAAGCGATTCATCTGGAAGGGCTGATCGCCGGTGCGACCGAGACGACACTGGACTACGGGACGCGCATCCGGGTGGCCTACACGCGCGGCGACAGCGCGAACCCGCAGAACGCCGTCGTGTGGCGCGATCTGCGCGGGGGCGTGCTGCTGCAGATCGTTTTCGGCATGGCGCAGTTTCCCGAGCCGGGATTCGATGGCGGCTGGGAATGGGTGGAAACGTTCGACAACCCGCTGCAGGACTGCCCGTGCTCGCTGAGCGACGGGACCAACCGGCCGCAGACGATGTATTACCAGCGGGTCAGCAGTCTGCCGCCGCTGCAGGCGGGGGCGGACATCCGAATGACGCTCGAGGCGGCGCA
>MVZB01000462.1 GCA_002068205.1 candidate division BRC1 bacterium ADurb.BinA292 | reverse complement strand
GCCGCGCAGGCTCTGGAGCGGCGGGCCGATCGTGAATCGACGAGGCATGTCGGATGGACCCGCTGGTCGACCAGGTCGCGAAACGGATCGCTGAAGCGATCCGCCCCAGGCAGATCATGCTGTTTGGCTCACGGGCGACAGGGAGAGCGCGTCCCGACAGCGACCTGGATCTGCTGATCGTCTACTCGGGCGATAAGACCAAACAGGAAGTCAAACGGTCGATCCAACGGCTCTTTCCTGCTCGCGATTTCGCAATGGACCTGTTCGTGCTGACTCCGAATGAATTGGAGACCTACCGTCACGTCGCCAACACGTTGGCGCGCGAGGTGACCGAGCGGGGGATCGCCTGCGATGGATGAGGCGAAACCGACGGTTGTTCCCCGCTGGCTGGAAAAGGCCCGTAACGAACTCTCTTACGATCTGGGCGAACCGTAACCAACGGGGCGAACCGTAACCAATCCTTCAGATGGCGGCGAATATTGGGAAGCTGTCCGCTGTTGCAGACCATCCTCTCGCACCTGCAAGTCTCACGATGAGCCAAGCTGAACCCGCGCCCCTGTGCAGCGTCATTGTCTGCTCGCTCAACGGCGAGCGGGTGTTGCCGGCGTGTCTGCGGTCGTTGCGGTCGTGCGGCGCGGGGCGGACGCCGTACGAGATCATCGTCGTCGATAACGGGTCGACCGACGCCACGCCCGCGCTCGTCCGGCGCGACTTTCCCCAAGCGCGGCTGGTCCAGACCGGGCGCAATCTGGGGTTCGCCGGCGGGAACAACGCCGGGATGCTGGCCGCGCGCGGCGAGATCCTGGTCCTGCTCAACGACGACACCGAGGTCCCGGCCGACTGGATCGACGCGCTGTGCGCCCCGTTCGCGCGCGACCCGGCCATCGGCGCGGTCGGCTGCAAGCTGCTCTACCCCGACCGCCGCACGATCCAGCACGCGGGCGGCCTGCTCTATCCCAACGGCAACACCGGCCACCATGGGATGGGGGAGGTCGACAACGGCCAGTGGGACACGCCGGGCGAACGGGCGTATGTGACCGGCGCGGCGCTGGCGCTGCGGCGTGCGGCACTCGCCCAGGTCGGGCTGCTCGATCCGGGCTACTTTCCCATTTATTTCGAGGAGGTCGATCTGCAGACGCGCCTCGCCCGCGCCGGCTGGAAGATCCACTACGAGCCGGCGGCGTGGCTCGTCCATCACGAGTCGCAGTCGCAGGGGGCGGGCAGCCCGCGATTCGTCTATCGCTACACAAAGAACCGGATCCGCTACCTGGCGCACTTCGGGTTCGTGGAGGGGTTGGGGCCGGCTGTCCGCGCCGAGGCGGCCTGGCTGCGTTCGATGGCGCGCGCCCGGCGGCTGGTCCCCGTGCTGCGGGCCTATGTTTATGGGGCGGTCCATTGGCCGGCGTGGCGGCTCGACCGGCAGGCGCGCCGCGGCG
>MVZB01000461.1 GCA_002068205.1 candidate division BRC1 bacterium ADurb.BinA292 | reverse complement strand
TCGCGCTCGTCGCCGGCGGCTTCGCGCTGCAGGTCCTGCTGCTGATCCCGCCGGTTGGCCGCGCGATTTACCGCGCCGTCCTCCGCGTCTTTTCGATTGTCGGGTTCGTCCTCAGCTCGATCCTGCTGACGGTGTTCTTTTATCTGGTGGTGACGCCGATGGGGCTTGGGCTGCGGCTGATGGGCAAGGACCTGCTCGACCGCGCCGGTCCGCCGGCGTGGAAGCCGCACACCGGCCGGACCGACCGCAGGCGTTACTACCGTTTGTTCTGAAGGCTTACAACGGTTTGGCCAGCAGCTCAATGCGCGCGTCGAACTGCGGGCCGGGGCCGTTCAGGCGGAACCGGTTCCAGACGTCGCGCGCCGCGGCGGGGTCGGCCACGTAGCGCCGTGCCTCGCCGATGGCCGCCAACTGCGCGTCGAGCATCTTTTCGTAAAAGGGATGGATCGCGCTGGCCAGTTCCATGACCGCGATCCCTTCGCGCAGGACCCACGCGTTGACCAGTTTGGCCGCGCCGGTGGGAATGGCGCCCGCGGCGGTCTTGTCACGGGGATGGAACAGGTAGACTTGCGGCGGCTGGGTCTCGGCCATGCGCAGCACCCAGAGCTCTTTTTTGTCGAGCAGGGCCTGGATCTGCTCGACCATGTAAAGCCGCAGGTCGAGGCGCCGCTGCTGGAGCCCTTCGGCGCCCAGCCCCAGTTCCTTGATCTGCTCGTTGGTCATGGGGTATTCGTCGTCGCGCAAGCCCAGCACGTCGAACGGCGTGCTCTTCATCGCGGCGTCGAACAGATGGATGAAGCGGGGGGTCTCGACGCGGTCAAGCTGGTAGGGGCCTTCCAGCGGGCCGAGCGTCGTCACGACCGGGCTGCCGAGCCAGAGTTCGACCGACCCGGCACGGCTGTCGACGGCGACCGGTTCATTTTTGGCGCAGCCGGCTAGTCCGAGCGCCACGACCAGCGCCAGCCGCGATGCGCGGGGTATGAGCTGGGAGATGAGCGGGGGCATGATGGACCGCCGAAGGGAAACTCGCGCCCGAAGGAGCACGCAATGATAAGTTACCCGCCGCCGCGGCGCTGTCAATCGGGAGATCGCGCGAATCGCGCCGCCGGGGCCATTGCCGGGGACGGGCGGGAGGATCTGTGCTAGGGTTGAAGGTCGATGGGAAGGGACGAAAAGGACAAGCATGCTGGAATTGTCGGCAGCCTTATTGGTTCGATAACAAAGATTCGAGGGCCGAGGACGAGCGACGTGAGCCGAGAGCCGAATTGGGAAAGGCCGTTGACGCGATTGCGAGGTGCTCTTGAACCTGCGGTTCACAACGAGGGATGAATATGGGGGGGGTGAACGGCCGATTCGCATGATCCAGGCCTCGCCGGATCTTTCAGCAGGGCAGTCCCGTCCGGGACGGCGAACTTCAGCCCGCCACTTCAATGGCGG
>MVZB01000460.1 GCA_002068205.1 candidate division BRC1 bacterium ADurb.BinA292 | reverse complement strand
CCCGCCATGGGAATTCGAGGAGCTGCTATTCAGGCTGCAGAACATTGGGCGGCCGACGCCCGGCGAGATCCGGCGCCGGCCCAACGACGCAGGGATCATCCGGGTGCTCAAAATGATGACCGGATACCTTCTGATGTTGCCCGAGCGTTATGATCCCGACGATTGGTGGGGCCCGGGCTATCGCGCCGTCTTTGACAATCCGACCGGTGATGTGGTGCACGACTTCCTGCCCCAGAATCCGGCTGAAATCCTGCCACGGCTGCCGCAGATCTTGGAGCACGCAAGGGCGTACATCGAATACCGACACCGGCGGTGCCGCTGGGCGATCAACGAGATTCGCCGGGACATCGTGGCCGACCAGATCGAATTCAAGCACGCGCTGGAATGGGCGGTCAGGAGTCCCGGGGGCATCGAGAAGCTCTTGGCCGATATCGAGAAGGAGCCCCGGTATAAGGAGCTGGCCGCCTGGACCCGCTACGAATGGATCAGGCGCAACACCCCGGAGGAGTTCCGCACGCGGCACGCCGAGGCTGTCGCCCGCCTGCTGAAGCGCGGGACTGCGGAGCTTGCCGCCCGTCCACCCGTAGTGCCCGAGCCCACGCTCTCGCTGTTCGGGCTCGATCCCCTGAGTCCTCCCGAGCAGTACGAGCAGGATGTGAGACTGCAGCCGTGGCGACTGTCGGTCCAGTGGGCGATCACCGCCCTCCAGTTACTCGATCTGATCGAGGGACGACTGGAGCTGAGATTCGAGAATCGCGGCAGACGGCCGCTTGTGCTGCCGCACGAGGGCCACCCGGATGCATGAAGACGCCATCATTCCGAACTGCGACGACCTCGGCGCCGCGATGGCCTGGGGAATCGGCATGCCGAAGGAGGCATGCCTCGCGGCCGCATGCCACGTTCTCGCGGCCATCGCCGGGGCGCGCGGCGCGCCGTCCCATCCCCCGCCCCATGGCTCGCTCGCCGCCGGCGGCCTCGTCTTCGCGGGGCCGCCGCACCGGCTGCGGGCGCTCGTCGATTTCCTGCTGCGCCCGGTCGAGGACGCGCAGGGGATCGCGCTGGCGATGCGGGAGACCCACGATCCCGCCCGCCTGGCGGATTTCATCTCGGAGCGCGGCAACATGACGCTCAGGGGAGAGACATGGGCCGCGCTGCAGGAACCGGCCCCGGGGTCGCGGCCGCCACCGGATCGGACCATCATGCTATCGCGCGTAGATGGTGTCGTCCGGCCCACGATGCTCCTGAGGAACCCCGAGCCCTCGCAGATGGAGGCGCTGCTCGCGGCCACGCTGGACCGCTCGCCGCTGATCGTCGACGAGCGGCTGGATTTCGCCGAGGCGCTCATGCGGGGCGGGCGCTGCCCGATCGCGCGCGGCCATGCGGCGTGGCTCGCCGCGGCGCTGGGCGGCCGACACGAGGCGGAGGGTCGCGGGAAAGG
>MVZB01000459.1 GCA_002068205.1 candidate division BRC1 bacterium ADurb.BinA292 | reverse complement strand
CTGGCGCTGTGCGGCGAACGCCCCGAACGCCGGACTCAGCCCCAGACGGTGCGCGCCCCACGTCGAGCCGAGCGCCACGACCACCGACAGCAGGATGGGCAGCTCGCGGTTGCGCGCCCACGATCGGATGTTCAGAAGCCAGGGCAGCACGCGGTTCAGCAGCGGATACAGCGCCCCCACCCCGATCGCCGCGGCCAGGACCGTCTTCAGAAGCGTCACGGCCATTGACCAGACTCCGGCCTCGGGCACCGCCAGTGCCCCGACGACCATGACCAGCGGCACGACCGCGACGTCCTGCAGGAGCAGCACCCCGATGGCCGCCCGGCCGTGAACGCTGTCGGTCTGCGCTCCGTCCACCAGAATCCGCGCCACGCACGCCGTGCTCGACAGCGAGATCATCGCCCCGATGACGAACGCCGCCCGAGGCTCGACTTTCAGTCCCAGGGCGACCGCCGTGGCCACCAGGATCGTCGCGCCCATCTGAATGGCGCCGCCCCCAAGGATCATCATCCCCGACCGCGCCAGACGGGCCAGCGAAAACTCCAGCCCGATCGAAAACAACAGCAGCGCCGCCCCGAGCTCCGCGATCAACTCGACGCCGGCCCCTTTGCCCACCCACGAACACATGTTGGGCCCGACGATCATCCCGGCCAGCAGATAGCCGACGATCGCGCTCTGGCGCAGCCGTTCGGCGATGGCCCCGAAGGCCAGCGCCGCCCCCAGGAGAATCAACACATCCAGCAGTCCGCCCCACTCGTCCACGACGCCACTCCACGGAGTAAATCGTTCGCCGCCGTATTCTCGCCTTTCGCGTCGGCCCACTTCCAGCGCGAAAAAAGCGGCGCCGCGCGGCGCGGCCGCCTCGAGAACCTCCGGCGCGGCCCCATCCGTCAGTCGCGCCGATCCCGTCCATTCCTTCGCATCGGGATCGAAATCGCAATCCCAGCCTGGCCGGTCCAGACCGCCGGCCCCAATCCCGAGACCGGTCTCGGTTCCGTTACCGATTGCAGTTGCGGTGGCGAGGCGAGGAACTACGAAGCCGCGAGAAAGTCGCGCAGGGCCTGGGCCATCTCGCCGGCGGTCTGGAATCGCTCGCCGGGCTTCTTCTCGATCGAGCGGTAAACGATGGCCGCCAGCGCGGCGGGCGCAGTCTCGGGCAGCGGCGGAGGCGGGGTGTGGATATGATGGTATTCCACGTTGCCTTCGCAGAAGGGGGGCCGTCCCGAGAGCAGTTCGTATATCACGATGCCCAGGGCGTACAGATCGGAGCGGGCCGTCACTTCGCCGCCCTCGATCTGCTCGGGGGCCATGTACAGCGGCGTGCCCATGATCACCGAGGACCCCATGGTCGCGTCGTCCGAGCGGATGAGCTTGGCGATGTCGAAGTCCGTGATCCGGATCTGTCCGTCCGAGCACATCATGATGTTGGCGGGCTTGATGTCGCGG
>MVZB01000458.1 GCA_002068205.1 candidate division BRC1 bacterium ADurb.BinA292 | reverse complement strand
TTGGCCGTCGTCTTTTCGCCCGATAACCGCCGCGTGGCCCACCCGCCGGAGGTCTGCTACCGCGCCGCCGGCTGGGAGGCGATGGACAAGCGCGTGATCGAGCCGGCCGGCCTCCCCCCGATGATGCGCGTCAAGATGAGCTACGGCGGCCGCGACGATCTGATCCTCTACTGCTACAAGGCCGGCGACGAACTGACGCCCAATTACTACAACCAGCAGCTCAAGACTGTCTACAACCAGCTCCGGATGCAGCCGACCGTCTCGGCGCTGATCCGGTTTTCCACCGCGATCGGTGAAGACGAAGCGGAAGCCGAAGCCCGCATCCTCGCCCTCGCGCGCGAAATGCTCCCCCATATCATGACCACCCTCCAGTAACCCGACCCGCCCAACAGAATCTCGTCCTCGTCCCTCGTCCTCGCGATCGGGATCAGCTCGGCATCGCGACTGCCTTCGCCCTCGCCATCGGGTATCGCTTCCCCCCGCCGGATAGGCATGGTAAAATCCCGGCGTTGGCCCGCACGGATTGCGGCGTCAAGCCGCGGCGCCGGGCCACGACGTCAAGCCACGTATCTTTCCCGCGCCCCGCCGGCACGCCGCGTCGGCGAGCTTTCGAACCGTCCTGAACCGCAAGGAGTTTCCCATGCCCCGGATCCGCCAGAAAATCACCCCCTTTCTGTGGTTCGACAACCAGGCCGAGGAAGCGGCGCGGTTCTACACCTCGATCTTCGCGGACAGCCGCATCATCGATGTCGCGCGCTACACCGCCGCCAATCCGGACCGGGAGGGAACGGTCATGCTGGTGACGTTCGAGCTGGCCGGCCAGCGCTTCTACGCGATGAACGGGGGGCCGAGCCAGCCGTTTAATGAATCGATTTCGCTGCTGGTCGAATGCGAGACGCAAGAGGAGATCGACACGCTGTGGGGCCGGCTGACCGACGGCGGGACCGAGATCCAATGCGGCTGGCTGAAGGATCGCTATGGCCTGGCCTGGCAGATCACGCCGTCGCGGCTGCTCGAGCTGGTCTCGGGTCCCGACCGCGACCGTGCCGCCGCCGCCATGCGCGCCATGTTCGAGATGAAAAAGATCGTCATCGCCGACATTGAACGGGCCGTCTCCACCTGATCGCCCTAGTCTTCGTCTTCGAAAGCCCACCCAAAATACGGCTCCCGACTCTCGAAATTCGGCCGGAAGCTGGGAGCGTCACTCTCCTGAGTGGCCTCGCCCTCCATTTTCATCCCTTGTTATGACCCCCGGTTCATGGCCGACCTATCTTGTCTCCGCCTCATCCCTTCGCCTTCCACGCCCTGGCGTCTCGGCGTCTCGGCGTGAGATTGTTTGTCTTTTGATTCATGGCCGTCCGGTTCAGCGCCGCGCAGGGATCGTCGGCCGTCATTCCGTCCTGGACGCGCGCAGATCTCACGCCGAGACGCCGAGACGCGGAGGAATTTCCCAAA
>MVZB01000457.1 GCA_002068205.1 candidate division BRC1 bacterium ADurb.BinA292 | reverse complement strand
CGGGCCGGCGGCGACGTCCGGCTCGATCAGCGCGTCACCACCGTCGAGCTGGAGGATGGCTGCGTCCGGTCGGTCCACTGCGTCGATTCCGCCGGCCGGCCGACCGACTACCGGGCCGACCTGCTGGTCAGCTCGATGCCGCTGCGCGAGCTGATCGAGGCGTTCCGCCCGCTGCCGCCCGCCGAGGTGCTCCACGCCGCGTCGCGCTTGCGCTACCGCGATTTCATGACCGTCGTTGCCGTCATTCGGCGCCGCGAATGCTTCAGCGACAATTGGATTTACATTAACGACCCGCGCGTCCGGGTCGCGCGCATTCAGAATTTCCGCAATTGGTCGCCCGAGATGGTCCCCGATCCCGAGGTGTCGGTGCTGGGCCTGGAATATTTCTGCTTCGAACACGACGCGCTGTGGTCGCTGTCCGACGCCGAGCTGCTGCGGCTGGGCGCGCGCGAACTGGAGCGGATCGGCCTGGCGCGCGAAGCCGACGTCATCGATGGAACCGTCGTCCGCATGACCAAGGCCTACCCGGTTTATGATCACGGCTATCTGGATGTCTTGCGCGTGATCCGGCGCTGGCTGGCCGGAATCCCGAATCTCCGCTCCGCCGGCCGCAATGCCATGCACCAGTATAATAACCAGGACCACTCGATGGTGGCGGCGATGGTGGCGGTGCGCAATCTGCTCGGCACCGGGCGGGTTGATCCGTGGGACGTGGATCACGAAGGCGAGTTTTCGGAGCCCAAACCCGCCGGCGTTGCGTCGGCCGAGTAGGCGCAAAGCGCCGGCTCCCCGACCGCATCCAACCGTTGATGATCCGGCCCGTGCTCGCTAAGGTGGGGCCACCACCCGTGTCGGGACCCGCCGAGGAACGATGTCCGCTCCCTATACGATGATCACCACCCCCGCCGGTCTGGCCGATCTGATGGCCGCCCTGCAGTCGCCCGCCGTAGTCGGTTTGCCCCTCGCGATCGATACCGAAGCCGACAGCATGCATCACTACCGCGAAAAGGTGTGCCTGCTGCAACTGACCGTCGACGGCCGCAACTGGATCATCGATCCGCTCGCCGATCTCGATCTGGAACCGCTGATCCGCCTGCTGGAGGAGCGCGACCTGCTCCTGCATGGGGCGGATTACGATCTGCGGCTGCTCGGCCGGGCATGGCGCTTCCGCCCGCGGCGCGTCTTCGACACCATGCTGGCGGCGCAGCTCCTGGGCTGGGAGCAGTTCGGCCTGGCGGCGCTCGTGCGCGAACTGTGCGCCGTGGAACTCCCCAAGGACTTTCAGCGCGCGGATTGGAGCCGGCGCCCGCTGCCGGAGACGCTGCTCGATTACGCGGCCGCCGACACGCATTACCTGCCGCGGGTGGCCGCCGAATTGCGCCGCCGGCTTGAGAAGAAGGGGCGCCTGCCGTGGCACGCGGAGACGTGCGCCCGCCTGCTCGAGGCAACGGCCCGCGTGC
>MVZB01000456.1 GCA_002068205.1 candidate division BRC1 bacterium ADurb.BinA292 | reverse complement strand
GAGCCGCTCGATGGTGACGATTGTGGCGGCGTTGCTGCTGGGATATTCACCGCGCGCGGCGGCGGAATTCAGTTTTCTGCTCGCGCTGCCGACGCTCGGCGCGGCCACGTGCCATGATCTGCTGGGCGAGGGGGGCGCCATCCTGGAGGCGGCCGGGCCGGCCGGTCTGGCGCTCGGGTTTCTGACGTCGCTGGTGGTGGCGTGGGCCGCCGTCAAGGGATTCGTCGCCTATCTGACGCGGCACGGACTGAGCCCGTTCGGCTGGTATCGCGTCGCGCTGGCGGTTCTCCTGCTGGGCCTGACCCTGGCAGGCATCATCCAGTGGGAAGAGCTGATGCAATGACGCAGTCGACGCCGCCCGCCGCGGAGCAAGGGGGTGCCGGGCTCGAGGGGCGCCTGGAGGCGCTGGGCGCCCTGTTCGAGGAAGCCCTGGAGCGGTTCGTCGCCGCACGATCCGCGCAACCGATCGAGAACCTGCATGAGGGATTGCGCTATGCGTTGGGGCTGGACCTGCCGGCCGGACCGGGCCGGGGGAAGCGGGTCCGGCCGCTGCTGTGCCTGCTGACGGCGGAGGCGCTGGGAGCGGATCCGCGACGGGCGCTGCCGTTCGCGCTGGCGATCGAGCTGATGCACAATTTCGCGCTGGTGCACGACGACATGGAGGACGGCGACGTGATGCGTCGCGGCCGCGACGCCGCCTGGGTGCGCTACGGCGCGGCGCACGGGATCAACCTGGGCGATTACCTGCTGGTGCAGATGATGGCGGCGCTGGCCGAGGGGGAGCCGGACGGGCTGGACGACGCGACGCGCGTCCGGCTGCTGCGGCTGTTGACGTCGGCGCTCGATCATACGCATGTCGGCCAGGCGCTCGACATCAACTACCGCCACCGGCGCAGCCTGAGCGAGGAGGAATACCTGCGGATCGTGCGGGAAAAGACGGGCTACTACCTGGCGGCGCCGATCCAGGGGGGCGCGATCGTCGCCGGGGCGAGCCAGCGGGTGATCGAGACGATCGGCGAGATGGCGCAGTATCTCGGGCCGCTGTTTCAGATCATCGACGACATCATCGACCTGACCGACGGCAAAGGGAGGGAATCGGTCGGATCGGACATCCGCGAAGGGAAGCGGTCGTATCTGGTCGCGTACGCGGCGCAGCACGGGGCGCCGGCGCAGCGCGAACGGCTGTTCGATATCCTGGACAAACCGCGGGAGGCGACGACGCGGGAGGACATCGACGAGGCGTTCGCGATCTTCGAGGCGCTGGGCGCCGTGGCGGCGGGGCGGGACTACTGCCGGCGGCTGCACGAAGACGCGCGGCGGCATCTGGAGCGTCTGCCGCGCGAACTGGCCGAGCCGCTGGGGGCGGTGATTGAGATGCTGGTTTCGCGCAAGCAATGAGGGCGCGGGGCGACGGGGAGAGGCAGGACGAAGCGGACAGAGTGGACGGGGGGGGCGGGGACTGCCCCGTGG
>MVZB01000455.1 GCA_002068205.1 candidate division BRC1 bacterium ADurb.BinA292 | reverse complement strand
CAAGCGCAACCCGACGCCGGCGGAGACCGCCTCGCTCGCCGGGGCGTTCGACACGCGGTCCAACGTCGATCTCCTGCGCGCGGCGATCGACGGATCGAGCGGGGTCACGACCAACGCCGAATTTCTGTCGCAGCTCTTCAGCGACCTGGCCATGGCGGATCAGATCGGCGAGGCGTGGTACAACAGCCATCTGGCGACCCTGAACGGCGGCGGTTCGCGCTACTCGACCCTCCGCTCGATCCTCAATTCCGCGCAATTCCTGGCGGCGGTGCCGACGAATGAATACCTCGGCTATCTGAGCGCGAAGGTGCTGAACGGGCCCGCGTCGTTCCCGAATGTTTCGCGCCGGTCGCAGTATGAGTGGGCGCTCAACCACGCCGACTTCGACGCGGACAATCTGCAGTACCGGCTCACGTGCGACGTGCCGGAGGCGTTGACCGACAAGTATTCCCTGCGGCTGGCCGCCTATCGCGACGAACCGCCGCGCGTGACGTTCGAGGATCTGAAGCAGGACGCCGACAGGTTCGGTCCGGCCTATTTCATCAACAACGGAGAGGGCGTGCAGCTCACGCTTACTTCGGGAACCGAACTGCTCGAACTGCGAGCCGAAAACGCCGTCAACGGGACGATCGTCGGCATCGAGTATCCAGCCGAGGGGACGATCCGCTGGGACACGGTGAAGAACCGCTATTTGCAGGCATGGATTCCCTACAACGGCAAGGGGGATGCCACGTCGGTGCAGTTCAGCGTGGACGGCGGCCCGTTCAGCGGCGAGATCTGGACGAACCGGATCGACGGCCTGACCGACGCGGCCAACAACACCCGTCCGGCGCTGATCGACGTCAATGCGCTGGCGGGTCTGACGCCGGGCGTCCATGAGCTGCGTCTGCGGCTCGTCTGCTTCACGACGGAATACAGCCCGCCCGAGGACCAGGGCCGGCTGGAGGTGGTGTTGGACTGGTTGCGGCTGGGGATGCCGCCCGAGGCGGAAACCGAGGCGGGCGTCTGTCAGTTTGTCGGTCCGCCGGAGGGGGAGCTGGCCGCCAATCCGCCGGTGCTCGAGTGGGAGGCGCCGGCCGAAGCGGACGGCCTGCAGTACATTGTGAGCCTCTCGCGGGATCCGTGGTTCCGCGGCCCGACGACGTTCACGGTGCACGACATCGAAGGGACCAGCTATACGCCGGATCGCCCGCTCGCGTCGGGGACCTGGTATTGGACCGTGATGCCGATCAATTCCGACGGCGTCGCGGGCATCTGCATGGCGCGGGGGATCGGCGGCGCGGGGGATTGGCGCGCCCCCTATGACTATGAATTTCATTCGTTCAAAATCGCGCAAAGCCATGTGCCTGGCTGGGGGGATTACCGGTGAGCATGGGAGGGAATGCCTTGAAGTTGAAACTGAGGATCGCCGCGGCGGCCGCCCGGGTCGCGACGGGAAGATCGCGCGGCGTGCGGCTTGCGGCGCTGGCGGGCCTGGCCCTGCTGATTTC
>MVZB01000454.1 GCA_002068205.1 candidate division BRC1 bacterium ADurb.BinA292 | reverse complement strand
GCCGCGGCCGGCCACCGCCATCAGCACCGTCCCTTCGCCCATCGTATGATGCGGCACTTCCCAGATGCCGCGCAGTTCGACGCCCGGCGGGATCGTCAGCGGACCCTCCAGCCGATAGCGCCCGGCCGGCAGATAGACCGTGCCGCCCTTCTCCCCGGCGGCGTCGAGCGCCGCCTGGATCGCCGCCGCCGCGTCGGACTCGCCATCGGCGGGGGCGCTGAACGGAGCCGCCGTCGCGACGAAGACGTCGCTGGAGCCGGGACGCGGAAATTCAGGCCAGGGAACCTTGACGACACGGTCGCCAACGAAGCGATCCTCTTCCCAGTCAAACGCGCCATGGATCACAAAACCGGGATTGCCCGACACGATCTTCGGCAGTCGCGAATCCTCACTATTGGCAAGAAAACGGTCCTTCCATCTTCGGGCACTCCGCTCGTATGCCCGGCCGGACAAGTCGGCCGGTATCCCGTTGCCGGCCAGGATCGCCGATCGCATGGTCTCGGCCAGATGAATCGGCGCGGTTGTTGAAAACGCGCATGCTTCCACGGTCAGATGCCCGGCTCTGGCCTCAATGGATGGGCAATCGGCGGCGGTAAGCGAACAATTCTGCAGCGACACGACCCCGTCGCCTTCAAGCACAACGGCCGCCTCGCCAGCCTTGCAGGCGATGCGCGTCCCGTTCAGTTGCAGGATTCCCGTGAAATCCGGCGCCGTGCGCAGCGCCGCCGCTCCCGGCCCGCTCTCGGCCTCCAGGTGGCTGCCCGTCATCGCGAAGCCGATATAATTGGTTTGCACGGCGTTGAGGGCGGTGTGGCAGTCGCTGATCCAGACATTGAAGGCCTGGGCGTTGGACGCGCCGTTCGGTCCGTCGCGCAGCGTCAGGCCGTTGCGGTAGCCGTCGATCGCGACATCGGTGAAATACTGCCAGTCCGACCGCTGCATGACGATCGCATCGGCGTGGGTTTTCAGGTGACGGCGCAGCGCCCCATTGCGCGAAAACAGCCCCCCGGCGAGCAGCCCGCTCTTCTCCCACACCCCCGGCGAGATCACAACCCGCTCCAGCCGGCCGATGTCGGTCGTGGCATCGATCAAGACTCCCGTCTTGAGCGCTGTCATCCGCACGTTGCGCAGAAAATGCAGTTCATTCGGCTGCGGCCCGATCTTCACCCCCTGCCACGGGTTCACCAGCGTCACGTCGCGCACCGTGATGCTGTCGACGCCCGTCTGCTCGATCGTCCACGGATACGCCGCCGGCGCGCCCGCTTCCTGCTCCGGATAGTAAATCGAAAGCCCGACCAGGCCGGTGCACAGCTCCATCGTGATGAACGCGGGGCCCGCCTCGCTCCCTCGGCCGCCGGTCGCGAGCAGCAGCGTCCCCTCGTTCACGCGGGCCGGATCGTATTCGCCCCGCAGCGTGACGCCCCGGGGCAGGGTCAGCCGGCCTTCGATGAGATAGCGCGCGGCGGGTGCAAAGACGACCGCGCCGCCGAC
>MVZB01000453.1 GCA_002068205.1 candidate division BRC1 bacterium ADurb.BinA292 | reverse complement strand
CGCCAGATCGACCCAGCTCAAAATGGCGTCCTTGGTCTGGCCGGGGGCGATGCGGGCCGGCCAACGGAAAATGCCCGGCACGCAAATCGACTCCTCGTACGGCTTGCGTTTGAGGATGTAGCCGTTGGATCCGAGCATGTCGCCGTGGTCGCTGGTAAATATAAAGAGCGTGTTGTCCGCCAGCCCCAGTTCGTCCAGCGCCGCGCTCAGGCGGCCGATCTGGTCGTCGATGCATTCGATGGCGGCGTAATAGCCCGCGATGTCGTCGGGTCCGATTTCCTTGGGATGCCGTCCGCCGCGCATCGTGCCCTTGACGAAGTTGGGCCGCAAAACGATTTCGCTCGGGGGATATTTCGCCATGTATTCCGGCGGAGCGATGTAGGGATCGTGGGGCGGGCTGAAGCCGAGAAGCAGGCAGAAGGGCTGCTCCTGGCCGGCCCGGCCGCGCAGAAATTCGATCGCCAGATCGGTCAGTTCGATCGGCTCGTATTGCGTCATTTTGATCGGCTCGGGATCGTCGCGGAAGTATTCGGTGTTGAAGTATTGGTGGTTGCACTGGTTGGCGGCCCACCACTTCCAGCCCAGCCGGCGCTCCGGAGGAACGAACCCTGGCGTGCGGATGCCGCCGTCGAGGTGCCATTTGCCGACAAAAGCCGTGGCGTAGCCGGCTTCGCTCAGGCGCGTGCCGAGCGTCGGCTGATCGGTCGGGAAACGCATGTCGTTGATTCGCAAGCCGGAGCGATGCGGATATTTTCCGGTTTGAAGCACCGAGCGCGCCGGGCAGGTGACGGGGGCGTTGGAGTAGGTGTGCGGCAGGTAGAGCCCCTCGGCCGCCAGCCGCGTTGCCCGGTCGCGGATGGCGACCAGCAGTTCCCCCGCCGGATAGAGCGCGTTCGCCCCGAGCGCCGGCGCCGAGGAATGCCCGGCGCTGCCCTCGATGGTGATCGCCAGCGCCTGCTTGCCCTTATGCGCCAGCACCGGGCGAAGACCGGTCGGCTCGCCGACGATGCAGCCCGACGGCGCGGGACAGAGGTCCGGCAGCCGGGCGATCAGGTGCGGCACGCCGCGGCAGCCGATCTCCTCGTCGTAGGAAAGGGCGAGGTGTACGGGCCGGCGCAGCGGCATCGCCGCGAACGCCGGCACCATTGCGAGAACGCAGGCGAGGAAACCCTTCATGTCCGATGTGCCGCGCCCGGCCAGCCGCGCGCCGTCGCGCGTCAGGTGGAACGGGTCGGAGTTCCAGCTCTGCCCCTCGACCGGCACCACGTCGACGTGGCCGGAGAGGATCAGGCCGCCGGGGACCCGCGGGCCGATGCTGGCGAAGAGGTTGCTCCGGTCGCCCTCCGGCCCCAGAACCAGCGTGCTTTCGATGCCGTGCCCCGCCAGCAGGGCGGCGATATGGCCCACGATCGCGGCGTTCGGTGTCCCCGGCAGGGACGGAAAGGCGACGAGATCAGCGAGGATCGCCTCGGCGGACGGACTGCTGCGCATGGGGACCTC
>MVZB01000452.1 GCA_002068205.1 candidate division BRC1 bacterium ADurb.BinA292 | reverse complement strand
CAACGGCCACCTGCCGATGTTGCTGCATGCCGACCCGAAGGTCGCCGCCGTCATCTGTATCGGCGCCGCAAACACGATCGCCGCGATGGCCGCGCACAAGAGCCTGGAACGCCTGGATGCGGTCGATCTGAGCGCCGGCATCGCCGAGGCATCGACCTGGTTCGAGAGCAACGAAGGGATCCTCGCGCCGCCGCGGGACCCGCGCATCCACCTCCACGTCGACGACGGCCGCAGCTTCCTGCTCGGCTCGCGCTACGACTACGACGTGATTCAGATCGAGCCGCCCGAGCTGCACAGCGCCGGGGTGGTCTTTCTTTACACCGAGGAATTCTATCGGATCGCCCGGAGCCGGCTGAAGCCGGGCGGCATCCTTTCGATGTGGATCAACGCCTTCATGCTGGGGCGCGAGGAATTACGCCAGACGATCACGGCGTTTCACCGGGTCTTTCCCAACGGCGCCGTCTGGCAGACCCCGGTGTTCGGGCACTTCATCTTTCTGGGGACCGAGGAACCGCTGCATGTCGATCTGGCCGGGATGTATGAACGCATTCAGGGCGACCCGCGGCTGGCGGAAAATCTGGAGCGCAACAATCTGCGCGACCCGGCCAGTCTGCTGGCGCTGCTGTTGATGCGGCCCGAGACGATTGCGCGCTATTGCCGCGGCGCGCAGACGATCACCGACGATCGGACCCGCATCGATTTCACGAATCCCCGCAGCGCCCTGTCCGGATATGGTCTGATTCATCTGCACTCCGCCATCGGATTCGATATCTTCTATCAGCGGTCCGACGCCGTGACCCGGCCGCTGCGGACGGGGGGCTGGGCGGAAATCAGCAACCTGGTCCGGAACGCCGACAGCATCCTCCCGCTGATCGATTGGACGGGACTGAGCGAGGAGGAGCGCGACCGGGCGACGGCCCGAATCGATGCCGTGATGGATCTGCGGCGGGCCGTCGCGAGCGAGTTTGCCGAAGGCATGATTCCGAATTCACCCTTTGCCATTGAACATCACTGGCTGGGGAGCATGCTCGCGCCCGATCCCGATCCGGATGTGGTCTATACGCTGACGCCGCGGCTCCGGGGCGAGTTCGCGGGCGCGCCCTTTGAATTGAATGAACTCGGCTTGCGGGATGAGGAGCTGGAGTCCCTGAAGCGGAAGGAATTCCGGCGCATCCTGGTGGTGGGGGATGAAGTGACGTTCGGCGCCGGCGTCGAGGCCGCCGACGGCTATGTGGCACGGACCGAAAGGATGCTGAACCAGAGCGTAGCCGCGGACGCGCGGCCGGTTCAACTCATCAACGCGGGCATACCCGGATACACGGGGATCCAGAAAGCCGCGCTGGCCGGCCGGCTGGCGCGCGAGTTGGACGTGGAGGGCGTCATCATCCAGCACCGGCTTTTCGATGAAGCGCCGATTCCGCTGTTGGCGCATTCGGATTTTCTGACACGGCGCGATTTGTTTGGCGCGGTCCTGTCGGACGTCTTCACGACGTATCTCGGCACACCGGCGGGGCTTCGTCGCGGCC
>MVZB01000451.1 GCA_002068205.1 candidate division BRC1 bacterium ADurb.BinA292 | reverse complement strand
TCAGGCGCAGGTCGACCTCCGCCGGCGCGGCGAGCCGCACCCCCGCGGGCTCCACCGTTTCCAGCAGGTATTGCGCATCGGTCGTCGGCGTCCCGTGGCACAGCAGGACGTCGGCAGAGAAGGCCGTCGCCGGTTTGAGCGAGGCGACCCACTCGAGCTCGCGCGGCGAAAGGCAGGCGCGCGCGAATTCATCGGCGTCGCCCTGTTCGTTCGCCGTGCTCGCCAGCAGTTGGCGCTCGTGATTGCCCGCCAGGTGCAGCCAGTCCTGCTCGATCAGAAAGCGCGCGGTCTCGCCGGGCAACAAGGGCCCCGACAGGGCGTCGCCGAGGTTGACGACGCAGTCGGCGCCGCGGCGGGCGAGGTCGTCGACAACGGCCTCCAGGGCGGGCAGGTTCCCGTGAATATCGGAGATCACCGCAATGCGCATGGGCGGGTGGCGAATCCAGACCTCGGGATCATTTTTGCTATGAATGCTATCTAAGTCTGCATGGAAGATAGCAGTGATTGAATGGATATGTCAACGTGTTTTTTCATGGATATTTTCAGCGACTGGGCGGCCGGCTTGAGCTGACACGCAACGTTGGCGGCAATGCGGATGGAATCCATCTTCAATCCCCGCCAGGATCCGTCAAACGGCCGGTCGGTGGAGCGACGATTCGCATTGACGCGGGGGCAATCTGGGTGCTATACGTTTTGCTATGTATAGCAAGATGCGTTGCGCATTCGATCAACTCTCTCAGACCAAAAGGGCTGGTTGCCGCTGAGACACAGGATGTAGATTGACGGGCGAGCCGGTTCTTCGCGAAAAGAGCCCAACGAGGGGGTGCGAGTAGATCTCATGAGTGTTCGGTTGGAGGACATTGCGCGCGAAGCCAAGGTCTCGTACGCGACGGTTTCGCGGGTGCTCAACAATCACAAGAACGTTCGGGCGCAAACGCGCACGCGCGTGCTGGAGGTCCTGCGCCGCCACCAGTACGGCGTCAACCGGTCGCGGGCGCGCGCCCTGTCCACCGAGTTCAACATCGAACTCATTTTTCACCGGGCCTGGCAGAACAACACAGCCGGGGCGCAGTACTTCGCCAGCGTGATCGCGGGCGCCGAGGCGATCCTCCAGCGACTCAATTGCCATCTGATCGTGCGCACGGTCTCCTCGGGCCGGCTCGACAGCTATTTTGAATCGCTCTCGGCCGACCGCTCGGTCGACGGCGTGATCATCGTCTACTACGACGCGGAGTACCGGGAGCTCTATCGCCGGCTCCAGGAGCAGCGGATTCCCTGCGTGCTGCTCCAGCCGCGGCTCCTGGTGGAGGAGGCGATCACCGTTTTTCCCGACAACCTGGGAGGCGCCCGGCGGGCGGTGGAGCACCTGATCGCGCTGGGGCATCGCCGGATCGCGCATCTGCACTCGGTCGACGGGGACTACGAGGCGACCGAACGGCGCTGGGCCTACGAACTGGCGCTGCGCGACGCCGGCATCCCGCTCACGGCGGAATATCTGCAGACCACCGGCGGCTGGGACGCCGAGAGCGGCGAGCAGGCGATGGGCC
>MVZB01000450.1 GCA_002068205.1 candidate division BRC1 bacterium ADurb.BinA292 | reverse complement strand
AGGCGTTCGGCGTCGTAGTGCAGGTCGAGGTCGCCGATGAACGCGTTCCCTTCGGGCGTGAATACGGTTTCGATGGCGCTCTCCCGGCCGGGGAGGCCCAGGCTGAGCAGGGTGTTCTCGTAACCCGTGGGCGGCAGGTCGGAGTTGCTGTTGTAGTTGGTTGGCAGTCCCAGGCGGTCGTCGCGGCGGCGAATCACGAGGAGCCGGTCGAAATCGAGCAGGGGATTGGCCAGCAGGGCCTCCCGCTGGATCGCTTCAAAACGGTGCACGAGGGGGGCGAATGTCTCGGGCCCGGATCCCGCGGGGATCCCGGCGTGTTCGGCTTTCAACGCTTGGAGTTGTTCGAGGAACTCGCCGCCGCGGGGATACTGTTCCGGGAAAGTGTGCGCAAGATCCTCGATGGCCAGTTGGAGAGCGCGCCAGCGCGGCTCAGCAATGCCGGGCTGTTCCGGAGCGGCCAGCGCCGGGAAATCCGAGCGGAGCACCACCGGCCGCCAGGCGGCCTTGTCGGCCAGGTAGGCCAGCAGATTGCCGGTGAGTTTCAGGAGGTTGGCGCGGTGGGGATTTTCGGCGTCGGCGTAATCGGGCCAATGCCAGCCGAACACGATGACGCGGCCCGCGCCCAGCGTGTATTCGACCAGGGGCCGATGAACGCCTCTCGGGCTGTTGGCCAGGAGCATTCCCTCGGCGGGGCTGCCCCAGTAGAAGTCCGCGACCGCGGGGCATCCTCCGCGGCTCAGCCAGATCAGGCCGTCATCGTCCTGAAGGCCGGCGAAGGCGGGATGGCCGGATTCGACCGGCACCATCGCGGCAGGGTCGCGCCAGTGTTCCAACTGGTGGCGTTGCGGGCGGGTCTGGCGCTCCAGACCAAGCGCGGCGATGGTGGCTTTCAGCGCATGTTGCGGATGCTGATCGCCTACGAGCGACCAAGCGCCCTCGTCGATATCCACATCGACGCCCGGCAGGATCACGACGCCGCGCGGCAAAGCAGCGACCACCTGCATCAATTCACGCGTCGTCGATTGCGAACCGGTCGAGCCGGCGATGATGATCGGGCGCTCGGGTTGATGCGCGCGCCATCGCGCGGCAAGCGCGCGGCGGAGCGCCGCGCCGTGCTCAGCCGGATCGCTGAGGCCTTGCTCCTGCAAATGCGCGGGCCAATAGAGGGCGATGATCTCAAGGAACGCCGCCGAGCTTGCCCAGTGGCGCGCGAGATCGATTTCCTCCACGAGCGTGCGCAGCTTGGACCAGTCGACGCGATCGACAGTAGCGGCGCTATCCAGCAACTTGCCGAGTTCGTCAGCAAGCGCGAGCGCGCGCGCCGGATCATCGACGCCATGCTCGGCCTTGTCGCGGCGACGGATCAGCGAGGCGAGTTGCAAACGGCGCTGAAGCTTGTCGATCGCGGGCGGCAAGTCCTGATCGCTGGCGTCGGCGCCCCACACGTCGGGATCTTCGTCCGAATGCGGATCGCCAAGCGGGCGGATCGACGGCAAGAGCGCTGCGCCCCCGAGACGCGTGGCGAACGCATCGATCAAGCCGCGCGCCGCCCGGC
>MVZB01000449.1 GCA_002068205.1 candidate division BRC1 bacterium ADurb.BinA292 | reverse complement strand
GCCTCGCCCGCCGCGAGCAATGCGCGCAGTGCGGGTAGCGCCGCAACGCGGTAGATGGCGTGGAGCGGCTGGGGATGGTCCCGCCAGATCGGGACGACGGCGTCAAGCTCCGGCCCGGCGCGCGCCAGCAACAGCCGGACGAGGCCTGGTTCAATCAGCGGACAATCACAGGCGACGACGACGGCCAGCTCGCAGCGGGCGGCGGCCAGACCCGCCACGATGCCGCGCAGGGGGCCCTCCGGCGCATCCGGGTCGTCCGTCACGCGGCGCGCGGGCCGCGTCAGCTCAACCGCCTGGCCGGGCCGGGTCACGACGATCAGCTCGCGGCACAAGCCCCCCACGGTCCGCGCGACATGCTCGAGCAGCGTCTGGCCCGCCAGGACCGCCGCGTCCTTGGGCGCGCCGTAGCGGCTGGAGCGGCCCCCGGCCAGGATGATGCCGCTCAACGCCGCTTGTGCCCCCTCGGCGGGGGGCGCATCGGAACTCGCGGGCGGAATGGATGGAGGGGTCATCCGGTCATTATGCGAAGCGATGGAGGCGGATCAAAGAGAATCGATGGCCAAGCCGGAGCGAGTCGCCTCCCGCCGAGCCCGCCAGGGGGGAATGGAAAAACGCCGGCTGTCTTTCGTCCCTTATGTCCCTAACGTCCCTTGCCCGCTCGAACGGGCCGCTCAAACCGTATGGTGCTTCAGATCGTTGTGCATTTCGCGAGCTTGGGCGACGATCCGTTCGGCCAGCGCGCGGTAGCGTTTGTTGGTCTCCTGATTCTCCTTATTCGCATCGAATTCCTGAAACGCCTGCTGCACCCGCGCGCGCAACTGAGGCGACATCGTCGCGTAGCCGTTGGGGAAGAACGCCATGTCCTCCATGCCGATGTGGCAGGAGATGAGGCTGCAGTAGCTGTTCAGAAGGCGGCGGATCTCCTTCTGCGCTTCCACGTCGCCCGCCGCCGCGGCCGGCAGCAGTTCATCGGCGCGCCGGGCCCGATAGCGCGCCATCTGGTGTTCCTGGCGCACCAGGCCGATGTTGCCGCGTGCGCGGTCGGAGGAAACGTGTTCCACATACGGGATGAACAGCTCCTCCTCGCGATGGTGGTGATAGGCGTCGGCGAAGGCATGGATAAAATCCACAACGCGTGAGACGAACGCCGCCGGGAACGCGGCGCCGTGCTCGATCGCCTGATCCGCCATCTCCCAGGCCGCCGTGACCTGCAGGATGACGCGGTGTTCGTCGATCAGGATCTGGACGGGGTTGATCGCCATGTCAGGGAACCTCCGTTAGCGGGACGGCGCGGCGGGTCGTGGGCTCTATTTAGAACCAGTATATCCGCTTATCCTGAGACGGGCAAAGGGAATTTTGCGTGGGCGCAGCGGCCCTCGGCCGCCGCGAGGGGCCGGATCGGCCAAGCGGTGCGGCATCCAAATTGGGGCGGAATCCGTACCAATCCCTGGGATGGACTCATTCGGCTGGAGTTCTCTGCCGGCGCTTCGTCCGTCGGTTCCAATCCCGTCAAGAGGGTTGCGGCGGGTCCGGCCAACGACGGGCCAGGGGGACTA
>MVZB01000448.1 GCA_002068205.1 candidate division BRC1 bacterium ADurb.BinA292 | reverse complement strand
TTGTGCAGCGCCAGCGTGAGCGCGTCGTTGAGCGACAGCGTCAGCCCCGCCGTCGTGAACTCATCGCCGGCAATGCCCGCCTGCTCGATCACATGCTCCGTCAGCGGGTCGGCGGCCGGTTCGATGCTGAACGGCGCCGCCTCCCCCAGCACCTCTTCCTGCTTGGCCGCGATGATCGGATACGTTTCCTTGTCGGCCCAGTCGGCGGCGAACCGCCCGATCCGCTCCATGCAGCCCGACAGCATCAGCGCCCCAAGCACGACCAGCAGGAGAGTGCGGAACTTCGATAGCGGCATGGACCGGATGGACGGCAAGCTGGGTCTCCCCGGGCCGGGGATTGCCTCTTAATCTACACTTCCAGAAGCGAAAGGCACGAAAGGGTTGTGCGGAAAAAAAGAAATACGCCTCACGGAAAGAAGCAACCGGCCTGGGAACGCCGCTCTCCTGAGCGGCCTTGTCCTCTAACCTCATCCCTCACGGTGACCCCCCGATTCAAGCCCATCCGATCCGTCGCAGACTCAACCTCCGCGCCTGCACCTCTCCGCGTCTCGGCGCCTCGGCGTGAGCTAATCACCCCCAATCCCCCAGGCCCCTGAAAGGGGTGACGGGAGATTCCCGCCGCGTCCCTTACATCGCCACCACATTCACCAGATTGAAATACGGCAGCAGGACGGCCAGCGCGATGAAAATCACGACGCACCCCATCAGCACGATCAGCAGCGGCTCGATGATCGTCGCCAGCCCGTTCAGCGCCGTTTCCACTTCCGCATCGTAAATCTCTGCGATCTTCAGCAGCATCCGGTCCAGCGTCCCGGTCTCTTCCCCGATCGAGATCATGTCGACCACCATCGGCGGAAAAACCCGCGCCTGCGCCAGCGGCTCGGTCATCCGTTCCCCCTGCTCCACATGCGCGTGGACGTCGCGCAGCGCGTCGGCGACGATCGCGTTCTCGTTCGTCTGCGCCGTGATCAGCAGCGCGTCGGTCAGCGGAAACCCCGCCGCGATCAGCTCTCCCAGCGTCCGCGTCGAGCGCGCCACCGCGATCTTGCGGTTGACCCCGCTCAGCCCCGGCGTGTTGAGCGCCAACCACGAGAAGAACCGGTTGCCCGCCGTCGTCGCCGTCCACAACCGCCCCGCCAGCAGCAGCGCCACGATCAGGATCAGCAGGATCCACCAGCCCCCCACCAGGAAATTGGAAAGGTTGATCACGAACTGCGTCGGCTTCGGCAGCGTCTGCCCCGATTCCTGATAAATCGAGGCAAACCGCGGCACCGCCTCCACCAGCACCAGCGTGATCACCCCCAGCGCCACGCACAGCGCCACGATCGGATACATCGACGCCGAGGCGATCTTGCGCCGGATCCGCGCCTTCGCTTCCATGATGTCGGCCAGCCGCAGCAGCGAGCTCTCCAGCATGCCGCCGACCTCGCCCACCCGGATGATGTTGACCACCAGCGGCGAAAAGATCGCCTTGTTGCGGCTCATCGCCTGATGGATCGTCTCGCCCCGCTCGACCGCCTCGGCCGTCTCCGCCACCGCCGCCCGCAGCCGCCGGTGATGCGT
>MVZB01000447.1 GCA_002068205.1 candidate division BRC1 bacterium ADurb.BinA292 | reverse complement strand
GGCGCAGAAGCCGCAGCCGATGCAGCGGTCCTCACGGACCGCATATTCGTATCCGCCATCCTCCAGCTCGCGACGGACAATCGCCTGCTCCGGGCAGATCTGCTCGCAGAGGCCGCAGTCCCGGCAGGCGCCGCAGGAGGCGCACTGCTGTGAGCAGGCGACCGGCTCGTCCGCTTCGGCTGCGCGCGGATCGTAGTACTCCAGCTTCACGCGGACGGGATCGACGGCCGGCAGTTTGTCGTAGACCTGATCGCGGCCCCGGAGCATGCCGTCGATGGTCTCTGCGGCAATGCGACCGGCGCCGATGGCCTCCGTCAAGAGCCCCAGTTTCACGGCATCGCCGACGGCGAATACCTGGGGGTCGCTGGTTTGGTAACGGTCGTTCACGGCGAGGGATCCCTTCGCCTGCGCGATCGGTTCGGGAACGAACGAAAGGTCCGGGGCATCGCCGACGGCGATGATTACCGTGTCGGCCGGCAGCGATTCGCCGCTGGTCAGTTCGACGGCCTTTTCCGAAATCGCCCGGGTGAACCGCGGCCAGAGGAACTTCGCCCCGGCGGCCTCCGCGTGCCGACGTTCGGCGCCGTAGGAAGCCGGCTCCTGGATGTCGATCAGCGTGACGCTTTCGGCCCCAAGCCGGGCGGCTTCGCCGGCCGCATCGCATCCGACGTTGCCCGCGCCGATCACGACGACGTTTTTGCCGACGGGGGCGGCATCGCCGCATTTGGCGCCGGCCAGAAAGGTGAGGGCCGGGATCGCGCGCTCGACGCCGGGGATGTTCGGTATCCGCGGCTTTCGGGCGCCGACGGCGATGACGACAAAATCGTTGGCCTTCTTCAGCTTGAGGAATTCCTCCTCGGTCAGGGCGTGCCGGAGGCGCTTGTGGGGGATGCGCGCCGACAGCCGCGAAAGTTCATGATCCAGAACCTCGTCGGGGATCCGGCTGAGGGGGATCGTTTCGGTCATCTTGCCGCCGAGTTTCTCGCGGACGTCGTGGAGAACCACCTTGTGGCCTCTGAGGTAGAGCTGCCAGGCGACGGAAAGGCCGGACGCGCCAGCGCCGATCACGGCGATCTTACCTCCCGTCGCGGCGGCGGGTTCCGGCGGCTTTGCCTCGATGCTCGCCTTCCCCAGGAGACGGGTGTCGACGGCAGGAAGATTCGCGTTCTGGCGCGTACAGTTCTGCATGCAGAGATTCGGGCACAGGTACCCGCAAACGGCCGCCGGGAAGGGCGTGTACTCCAGGGCCAGGTTGACGGCCCCCTCGACGTCCCCTTTGCGGAGCAGTTCCCACCGTTTCTGCACGGGGATGCCCGTGGGGCAGTTGGCCTGGCACGGGGGAAGATACTTACCGTTCTCCCAGACCGGCACGAAACGGCGCAGGTCGCCGGTCGTAATGACGGGGATCGGCCGGCGGTCCAGATCGGACAGGTCGCCGATCAGCCCGCCCGTCCCGAGTTCCTTTTCCCAGACGTCGCGGCGAAACTGGGCCAGGGTGTGTGCGGGTCCGCCGGCCTTCTCGTGGGGTCTGCGGGCGACAAGCAGACGCCATGCCCCGCGATCTTC
>MVZB01000446.1 GCA_002068205.1 candidate division BRC1 bacterium ADurb.BinA292 | reverse complement strand
GTGGAGGCGGTTGTCGCGCAGGCGGCCGCTGACGCGGTTGAAGCGGTCGATCTCGCGCTGCTCCTGGCTGAAAGCCTTGACGACGCGAATGCCGGACAGCACGCCCGACAGCATGCCGGCCTGCTTGCTGGAGGCGTCCCAGAAGCGGTAGTAGCGCGGATAGATGTAGCGCCAGAAGAAGATCGAGCCGGCGATGACCAGCGGGGCGGGGATGAGCGTGAAGAGCGCCAGCTTGGCGTTCAGGATGAACATCATCGTGCCGACGCCGATCACCATCAGCAGCTGGAACAGGAAGCCGCTGGTGAGCTGGTTGACGAAGCCGTGGAGCGATTCGGTGTCGTAGGCGACGCGGCCGACGAGCGAGCCGACCTGCTGCCGGTCGTAATAGCCGACCGAAAGCTGCTGGAGGTGGCTGACCAGCCGGCCGCGCATGTCGAACGTGATCGCGGTGCCGATCTTGTTGCCCAGCCGGCCGTTGATCATGTTGATCCCCATCCGGCTGACGTTGGTCAGCGCGAGGACGCCGACGACTGTCAGCAGGACGCCGAGCAGGTGCTGATAGAGCTGGAGATTGGCGCGGATCTCGCCGAGCTGTTCGGGGCTGCCGGGCAGGACGCGATCGACGAGGAAGCGGGTCAACTGCGGGGCGACCAGATCGAGCGCGATACCGACCATCAGCAGCGCCATCATCGTCAGCGCGGCGCCGCGGTAGGGCTTCATCAGGACCCACATGCGGGCCAGGACGGCGCCCTTGCTGACGCAGCGCGGGCAGACGTCGCCGGGAAACGAGAGCATCAGGTTGCAGGAGGGGCAGCGGCGCGGATCGATGTCGTCCTCGGGGTGCAGGACGATCGGCTCGCCCAGGCGGAAGCGCTCCAGCTTGCGGGCGACCTTATGGAACTTGTCGCCCATGCGGTTGCTGTAGCGCAGCATGTCGATGTACATGCCATCGACTTTGACCTGGAGCAGGCCGGAGCCGATGACGCTCTGGCAGCGGTACTCCTCGACCTGGTTCAGTTCGATCTCGCGGACGACTTCGGCCGGCTCCTCCTCGCTGATGACGAGCAGCCGCTGGGCGGTAATGACGAGCCACTTGCGGACGTAGCGGCCCATGCGGTCGATGTCGGTATCGGTGCAGAGCAGCACCTGATCCCAGGCGATGCCGAGGCGGGACAGGGCTTGCCTGACCGCCGACGGCGGTTCTTTCCTCAGCATGAGCGGCGCCTTGTAGCGTGTGGAGGGCTTGGGTCGGAAGCCGGCCGACGGGGCACACGGGGGGGTCGCATGGATCGGGGTAACCCGCTCAAGTGCTGCCCGTACTGTAGCGTGTGCAAGCGGGAGGGCAAGCAAAAAGAGGGGGGCGTTTTGGCGTGAGACCACCCGCGGCGCGCCGGGGCGGAAGAACGCGAGGCGGGAGACGGATTTAGGGCCTGTCTGGGGGGGCGATTACGAGGACGCGGACGAGGGACGAAAGACGAAGGGATTGGGAAATCCGGCGGATCGGTCCGACCCGACGGATTTCCGCACGGCGCCGGGCTAGACCGTGGCGGCGGCGCGGGCGGGGGCGG
>MVZB01000445.1 GCA_002068205.1 candidate division BRC1 bacterium ADurb.BinA292 | reverse complement strand
GGGCGGGGTGCGTCGGCCGCCGCCGGCCAGATTGGCCTGGAGCGAATCGGCCAGCTTGTCGCGCAAATCCTGGCGGAAGGGGGCGCGGCGGACGGCTTCGCGCAACAGGGGCGTGGCGCGGGCAAAATCGCGGGCGCGCAGCGCGGCCTCGGCGTGCGTCACCAGCGTTTCGAATTCGACCCGATGCAGCTCGCGCGAGGTGAACTCCGGTTGCACGTGACTCGGTCGCTCCGTGATGAGATGGCGAGGCGGTCCACCGCCGATCCAGGCGCCGCCAGGCGCCCTGGCAACACCAGACTTCCACGATAGCGGGTTGGTTGGGGAAATGTCATGGGAATCCGGGCGGAACGAGGCGGAACGGGTGGACGAGGGGGACGGGAGGAAAACTGACCGACCATGGAGAACGAGAGCCGAGGACGAGAGCCGGAAGCCGGGAGCCGAATTTTCGGGTGGGTCTTTGGGGGCGCTTACGAGGACGAAAGACGAGAGACGAGGGACGTGAATTCGATTATGGGACGAAATTTGCGGGGGATTATTCCACGCGGACGAGGATGACGGAAATGTTATCCTGGCCGCCGGCTTCGTTGGCGAGCTCGACGAGCCGGCCGCATAAAGCCTGCAAATCTTCCTGGGGGTGCGTGGAGAGGACCTGATGCAGGGTCTGATCGTCGACCATGCCGGTCAGGCCGTCGGAACAGATGAGGAACAGGTCGCCGCATTGCATGTCGACGCTTTTGAGATCGACCTCGACATCCTGGCGATTGCCCAGAGCGCGGGTGATGACGTTGCGCCAGCGGTGGTTGCGAGCCTCATCCTCGGTGATGATGTTGCGTTTGAGCTGTTCGTTGACCCAGGAATGGTCGTCGGTGAGGAGCTGCAACTGATCGCCGCGGAGGCGATAGACGCGCGAATCGCCGACATGGCCGATGTGGATCACGCGCTCGGGGGCGTAGATCGCGGCGACGGTGGTGCCCATGCCGCTGTAGGTCTCGTTCTCGCCGGCCAGCCGGCAGACGCGCCGATTGGCGAGGTGGATGCCGGTCAGCAGGACGTTTTCGCCGAGGCTGAACTTGCTGTCGATGCCGAAGGGCCAGGTGAAATCGCGGTTGATGGCGGCGTGGGCGACGAATTCGTGGAGGGTTTCGATGGCGGTGCGGCTGGCGATTTCGCCGGCGGCGTGCCCGCCCATGCCGTCGGCGATGGCGAACAGGCGCAGGTTTTCGTCGAGCTTGATACTGTCTTCGTTCGCCTGGCGTTTGAGGCCGACATCGGTGCGCCCGCAGGCGCGGAGGACGGGGTGCTGACCATTGCCGGAATGCATGAAAACGAGATTCGAGAGGGCCTCGCAGGGGTGATCCGAACCGGTGGAAGCCGGCCCCCGCCATGGCGGGCATTCCTGCGCTATTGGAGCATAGGGCATGCAGGCGGGCAAGAAAATTACCCCCCGGGCGCGGGGGACCTTGATCCTTCACGCAATGAACGGCAGGCGTCTTCACTGCGGGGGTCAGCGGCTGAACCGGATTGAATTTTGGCTCCTGAGGCCTTCCAGCGGGCTGCGGGAGGCTGTTTC
>MVZB01000444.1 GCA_002068205.1 candidate division BRC1 bacterium ADurb.BinA292 | reverse complement strand
GCTCGGTCCCCGCCGAGACGGGACGCACGGCGCTCCGTCCGGCGCCGCGCGCCGGCGATTCCCCCGCCAGCCGCCCGGTCTGGTTCGGCGCCCGCTGGGGCGCCGTCGAGACCCCCGTCGTCGATCGCGCCGCGATCGGCGAGCGCGCCCGCGGACCCCTGCTCATCGACGAATACGATTCAACGATCGTCGTCCCGCCCGACATGACGGTGACGCTGGATGATCAGATGGACATTATCATGGAGGCCTGCCGTGGGTGAGTTGGACCCCATCACGCGGGAAATCATTAAGAATGCCCTGGCCACCGCCGGCGATGAGATGGCGATCACGCTCTACCGGACCGCCTACTCCACGATCGTGCGCGACTGCCTGGATTATTCGACGCAACTGACCGACGCCGACGGCAACATGATCGCTCAGGGCGTGACGATCCCGCTCCACATCGGCTCGGCCCCCTTCGCGATGAAATCCCTGTTTGAGAAGTTCCGCGACGACATCGAGCCGGGCGACCTCTTCATTCTGAACGACCCGTTCGACGGCGGGATGCACACCCCCGACATCTTCATCGTCCGCCCCATCTTCTGGGAGAACGAGCGCGTGGCGTTCGCCATCGCCACCGCGCATCACCTGGATGTCGGCGGCCGCGTGGCGGGCAGCTCCGCCTGCGACAACACCGAGATCTTTCAGGAAGGCCTGCGCATCCCGTGGCTCAAGCTCTATCGCCGCGGCCAGCCCGACGCCTCGCTCTTTGCTCTCCTGCGGGCCAATGTGCGCGTCCCCGAAATGACCCTCGGCGACCTGCAGGCCCAGATCGCGGCCTGCATGACCGGCGAACGCCACATCCACGAAATCATCGGCCGCTACGGTCTGGCGACGTTCCGCGAATGCACCCGCTGGCTCATCGACTACACGGAGCGGATTCTGCGCGCCGAGATCGCCACCTGGCCCGACGGCCAGTACAGCTTCACCGATTATCTGGACAGCGACGGCGTCGGCGGGCCGCCGGTCCGCATCCAGGTGACGCTGACGGTGAAGGGCGACGAGCTGACCGCCGACTTCACCGGCTCCAGCCCGCAGGTGCGCGGCGCGATCAACAGCACGCTCTCCTATACGGCCTCGGTCACGGCCGCCTGCGTTCGCTCGCTGCTCGGCGAGGAATTGCCCAACACCGCCGGGATGTTCCGGCCGCTGCGGATCATCGCCCCCGAAGGGACCGTCGTCAATGTCGTCATGCCCGGCGCCTCCTCGATGCGCGGCGTCACCGGCTTCCGTACGGTCGACACCGTCTTCGGCGCTCTCGCCCAGATCCTGCCCGGTCGGGTGATGGCCGCGGGCGAGGGGGGCAATACGCTCGTCATTTTCGGCGGTCAGCGCGAGAACCGCGCCCCCTATGTCTACTACGAGCTGCTGACCGGCGACTGGGGCGGGCGTCCCGACCGCGACGGCTGCGATGCCCTCTGCAATCCCGTCAACGTGGCCTCCAATATCCCCATCGAGGAAGCCGAGTGCGCCTACCCCATCCGCATCGAGCATTACGGTCTGGCGCGCGACAGCGGCGGCGCCGGCCGCTTCCGCGGCGGCCTGGCGGTCCAGCGCCAGTGGCGGTTGCTCTCCGGCGAGGCCTC
>MVZB01000443.1 GCA_002068205.1 candidate division BRC1 bacterium ADurb.BinA292 | reverse complement strand
CACCGGCCCCGGCCGGTTCAGTATGACGACCGGGCGGACGGGCCACTCGCGCCGCGCCATTTCCTCCAGCAACGCCAGAAAACTCGTCTCCCCTCCGCCCAGATCCGTGTAATCGAGAAGGTAGAGGACGGTGGGCTTCCCGGCCATCGGCGGCTCTTATTCGGGCGGCGCGACGTGGACCAGCGCGATGCGGTACAACTTGAAGTTGCGGTCTTCGTGGATGTTGCGTTCGGACCAGACAAAACTGGCGTCATTGAGATATAGCAGCGTCAGCCGGTAGCTGCCGGCCGGCCGGTCGACGTCGACCGCAACCAGGTCCGGCTCCGGCGAATCCAGATACACCGGCACATACGGATCGTTGTTGATGCTCAGCAGCAGGATCGGATAGACCCCCAGGGCGGGCGTTGCCTCATACGCCAGAAAGATGCGCCGGACCGGCCGATCCGACACGAAATCCAGCGACGCGGCGATGTTCTGACTGAACTCCACCCCATCGACGATCGGATAGAGCTTGTTCTCCCGGTTGAAATACCCCAGTTCCTGCCGTTCCAGTCCCCCCACGCCCAGCACGCTGACGCGCTCATCGAGCAGGAAGCTGTCGACGAAACTGGGCAGCGTCACCGTGGAGGTGGTGACCCGGCCGCGCCAGAGCATGTCCATCGCGGTCGGGTCGCGCTCCAGCAGGTTGACCGGCGCCTGACCCGACGGCCAGGGCCAGCGCTCCCAGAACTCATCCATGAACGAGGGGTCGCGTCCCAGCGTCTGGGCCAGCAGGGCGTCGGCTTCCTGGCGGCGGTCGCCCTCGAGCAGAATCCGGTGGCGGAAGGCCTGAAGCTGGCGCTGCACGCCGGGGATAACCGTGGCTTTTTCCGCATTGGCGAGCTGAGCCGCCGCGCGATTGCGCAGGTTGCGCGCCTCGGGCGGCCGCGGCGCCAGCCGGCTCTGGTAGTAGTCGAACAGCCCCTGGATCAGCGTATCGGGCATCTGGCGGTTCAAATCGGCGAACGGCGCCGGATCGACCGGGAAGGGATTGGGCCGGATTTCGTTGGGCAGGCGCACCTTGTTCTTGACCCCGTGCGCCGCCAGCAGCTTGCTGATCTGGAACGCCGAGGACCAGTCGTCGCGCAGCACCTTGACCGCGTGCATCAGTTCCCAGGGGACGAACATCTCCAGCGCGCGGCTCGCGATGTGAAACTCCAGCAGCGCCTTCCAGCCGACCATCTCCGCCTCGAGCAGCAGGTCATGGTCGAGCAGCGCGGCGGTCAGCCGCTCGAAGGTCGTCACGCGGTTGCGGAAGACCGGTCCCTCATAGACCTCGCTCATCTCCTGGTTGAGCAGGCCGGTGTAGATCGGGCGGTCGCGCATCAGCACCTGGACTTCGATCGCGGCCTCGTCCGTCCGGTTCTGCGCCAGCAGATCGAGCGCGCGTTCCGCCGCGTAGCGCGGCCGGTTGTACTGATAGTCATCGACGAACTGGCGATAGGAGTGGACGGCGGTGAAAAAGAGGGCCAGCGCAACCGCCACAAACAAGCCGTAGCCGACCCAGTGGGGCAACCGGAACAGGGATACGGACGCGGGCGGTGGGGTGCTCGACGGCGGGTTCTGCATGTGCTGGTTGGATGAGCTC
>MVZB01000442.1 GCA_002068205.1 candidate division BRC1 bacterium ADurb.BinA292 | reverse complement strand
CGGCGGCCCGCCGGCGGCCTGTCCCCGCTGTGGCGGCGCGGCCCTGCACCAGGATGAGGATGTGCTGGACACCTGGTTCTCCTCGTGGCTCTGGCCCTTCAGCACCTTCGGCTGGCCCGACGCGAGCGACGACCTGAAGTGTTATTATCCGACCCACACCCTGGTGACGGCCTCGGAGATCATCTTTTTCTGGGTGGCGCGCATGATCATGGCCGGCTATGAATTCATGGGCGGGCCGCCCTTCCGCGAGGTTTACATCCACGGCACCGTGCGGGACGACCGCGGGCGCAAGATGAGCAAGAGCCTCGGCAACTCGATCGATCCCCTGACGATCATCGACCAGTACAGCGCCGACGCCCTGCGGTTCAGCCTGATGATGATCACGGCGACGGGCCAGGATGTCTTTCTCTCCAACGACAAGTTCGAGATCGGCCGCAATTTCGCCACCAAGCTCTGGAACGCCGCCCGGTACCTGCGGATGCAGACCGCGTCGGCCGGATTCACCCCCCGCGCCGGCCTGCCCGAGCTGGATCCCGCCCGCCTCGGGGCCGACGACCGACACCTGCTGCAGACGCTGCAGCAGGCGATCGCCGACACCACCCAGGCGCTGGACCGCTTCCGGTTCAACGATGCCGCCCACGCGGTGTACGAGTTCGTCTGGCACCGCTACTGCGACTGGTATGTGGAGTTTTCCAAGGAGATTCTCTACGGGACCGATCCGGCGCGCAAGGCCCAGGTGCTGGCCGTGATGCACTACGCCTTTTCCGAGGCGCTGAAGCTTCTGCATCCCATCATGCCGTTCCTCACCGAGGAGCTCTGGCACGCGATGGAGTATGGCGCGGCCGAGGATTCGATTCTCCGCGGACCCTGGCCCCGGCCCCTGGATGAGGCCGAACTCGCCCGCCGCTGGGGCTGCTCCCCCGAGGAGCGCGCCTATGTCGAGGACAAGCAGGAGCTCATCCGTGCGGGGCGCACCCTGCGCGCCGATTACGGCATCCCGCCCGCCCAGAAGATCGACTACATCGTCAAGCCGCTCACCCCGGCCCTGGCCGACCGCCTGCGCGCCGATGAGGCCGGCATCCGGAACCTCCTGCGCGCGGCCGCGGTGCGGATCGATCCCGACTTCACCCCCGGCCGCGCCATGCCCGGCGCGATCAATCCCCGCCTCGGCTCGATCTATCTGCCGGTGGCCGACCTCATCGATGTCCAGGCCGAAACCGTCCGCCTCACCGCGCAGGTGGAGAAGATCCGCGCCGACCTGGGCCGCATCCAGGCCAAGCTGGACAACGTCGATTTCGTCGCCAAGGCCCCGGAGGCGGTGGTGGCGCAGCAGCGTGCCAAGCGCCGGGAACTGGCGGAGACCGCCGAGAAGTTGACCCACCTGATCGCGATGTTGAAAGGATGACGACATGACGAACCTGACCCCCCGCGAACGCATGACCCGCCTGTTGCGCCGCCAGCCCGTCGACCGCGCCTCATTCAGCGAAAGCATCTGGGGCGAAACCCGCACCCGCTGGATCCGCGAGGGGCATATCCGGGAGGACGAGGATCTGGCCGATCATCTGAAGATGGAGATTCGCGGCGCCGGCTGGCTGGACAGCAGCGCCCGCATCGGCGTGTCCGAGACGATTTCCGAGG
>MVZB01000441.1 GCA_002068205.1 candidate division BRC1 bacterium ADurb.BinA292 | reverse complement strand
TGGCGCGCCATACTCCCCGCCGGTGGGCCGAACAGATGGTCCAGGTTTACCGCGAGGTGCTGCTGGGGTAGCGGGGCGGGCCGGGGTGGGGGTCAGCCCTCGGCGTCGGTCGTCCCGTTGGCGGCGCGGCGGCGGCGCCTGGATTTGCGCTGGGGGGGCATCATCTGGCGCAATTCGTTGAGGGCGCCGTAGCACAGCAGGGTGTCGCCGCGTTCGATCGTATCGTCTCCGCGCGGATTGGGGATGATTGAGCTGGAACGCGTTATATGGATGACGTGGATGCTTTTCCTGTCCAGTCCGCAGTCGCGCAGGCGCTTGCCTTCGAGGTCGGGCATGTTGTGGACGGTGAACTCGGCGATGCCGAAGCCGCCGGCGAAGCGCATGCGCTGTTTCAAGTCGACGTCGGGGAAGAGGACCTGATGCTCGATATCGGCAACGATGGCGCCGGCGACGTCGATCTTGGTGGTCGATTCGATCGCTTCGAGGCCGGGCGAGCTGTTCACCTCCATCACTTGCGGTCCTTCGTCCGATTCGAGCAGATCGACCCCGGCGATGCGCAGGCCGAGGATCTGGGCGGCGCGGATGGCCGCCTGTTCGTAGGGCCGGTCGAGCAGGAGGGCCATTGTCGTCCCGCCGCGATGGACGTTGCTGCGGAACTCCCCCTCCTGGGCCATGCGGCGCATGGCGGCGACGACCTTGTCGCCGACGACGATGGCGCGGATGTCGCGCCCGCGGCTCTCCTTGATGAACTTCTGCAGCAGGACGTTCTGGCGGGCGCTTTGCAGGGTCTCGACGATCGCCTCGGCCACTTTGACCGTCTCGGCCAGGATGACGCCGACGCCCTGCGTTCCCTCCAGCACCTTGATGATGACCGGCGCGCCGCCGATCCGTTCGATGGCCGGCAGGACATCGCGCTTTTCGCGCACGAACGCCGTCGGCGGGATGCCGATATCGTGCTTGCTCAGGATCTGCATCGTGCGCAGCTTGTCGCGCGAGCGCGAGATCGCCAGCGATTCGTTGGCGGTGTAGATCCCCATCTGCTCGAACTGGCGGACGACGGCGGTCCCGAATGTGGTGACTGAGGCGCCGATGCGCGGGATGGCGGCGTCGTAGGACGAGAGGGGCTTGTTCTTGTAATAGAGTTCGGGCGATTCCTTCTCCAGGCCGATCGAGAAGCGCAGCGTATTGAGGACGATGCAGCGGTGGCCGCGCGCCTCGGCCGCTTCCTTGAGCCGGCGCGTGCTGTAGGAACGGAGCCTGCGTGAGAGGACGGCGATTTTCACGGGCAACCTCGGGTCGTGGGGGGCTCGGGGACGGGGCCGGCCGGCGCGCCGGGGGAGCCCGACCCATCCGGGCCGCGGCCGAGCAGCCGGCGCTGCGAGGCGTCCACGAGGAAGTCATGCTCCAGGGCTTTGCGACCGATCAGCATGCGGAACAGCATTTTCTCGCGATTGACCAGGGAAAGCTCGATTTCTTTTTCGACGGGGCCGATCCGCAGCAGCGTGCGCACGAAGCAGCGGCGCCGGTAGATGCCGGTACTGGAGCGGACCCGGGCCCATTTGCAGGCGACCGTTTCGACCGTGACGCGTTTGTGGGCCTGTTTGCGGCTCAGGATCACCTCGAAGCGCACGCGGTTGCCCGCCAGCCGCTCCAGGCCGGTGAC
>MVZB01000440.1 GCA_002068205.1 candidate division BRC1 bacterium ADurb.BinA292 | reverse complement strand
CGCCCGCCGCGGCGATCGCATCGAGCGCCGCTTCCCGGATTTCAATGTTCGTTGACTCCGCATCCTGGCGAAATTCGCGCAGCAGCGACCGATCGCCCAGCCGTCCCAGCGCCCGCAACAGCGTCGCGCGCCGCGACCCATGGCTCCGCCGATACGCCGTCTGGAGCGCCTCGAGCCGCTCATGCTCGCCGATCAGCCCCTCCTCCATCTCCAGCAGGGCGACGATGGCCGGTTCCGCCAGCTCCCCGTCCTGCAGGGCGCGGGCGAGCACATCGACCGCTTCCCTGCCCCCGAGGAAACGCAACTGGCCGACCAGGAATTCGCGCGTCACGCGGGACACGCGGCCATCGGCCACCGCGTCGCCGATGGCGCCGGCCAGTTGTGCCCGACGGAGCGCCGGCGCCGGCGGCCGCGCCAGCAGCACCAGCGCATGGATCGCCGACCGCGGCCGGCGGTCCTGGTTCACATCCCCAATGACGATGTAGTCGATCAGTTCGCGGATCTGTTCGGTCCGCAGCGCGGCCAGCCGCTGCTCCAGCTCCGGCGCGATGCGCAGGTCCACCCGCTGCTGGACATCGGCCTCGGGCAACTGCAACAGCACCGCGCGCACCGGCTCCGACAGCGTCGGATAATGGGTCGGTTCCTCCAGACGGGCGCAACTGAGCAGAACCAGCGGGACCACGAACAGGAAGAGCGGGAAGAACGGGAGTCGCATAGAGAGGTTCATCCGGGTTGTCGCTCAGGGGTGCTCCGAGGGCTCGGACTGGCCCGGCACGGGGTCCGCGTCGGCGTCAAGGTCACCCAACACAAATTGGATGCCATCCAGATAAAACTGAACGACCGCCGGATGCCAGAAAATTACCCGGCGATGACCCAACGAGCCATAGAATACACGACCCGCGCCGTAATTCCGAATCCAACTGATGGGAAAATCAAGATCGTCCCGGTTGATGCCGGGCCGGGTCATGTCGGTCCGCGCCGGGTCCAGCGCGAGGAGCACGCGCACCTTCCCGCGCGAGTAGGGCTCGCGGAACTGATAGATCTCGTCGGCGATCGTGAAGTCCCCCGCGAACGCCGCCGTCAGCGGATGGTCCGGCTCGACCACCGTGACCCCGACCTCCTCGTTCCACGGATGGCCGGCGAAGTAACCGCCGATCATCTCGCCGTATTCCGGCCATTCGTAGAGCGTGTCGGTGGCGGCGTGAATGCCAGCCAGACCGCCCCCCCGCGCCACGAACTGTGCCAGGCTGGTGCGATAGCGCGCCGCGGTCCGGTCGGCTGCGGCGCGCGCGGCATCGTCCAGCTCCGCATAGTTCCCCGGCCGGAAAATCTCGCCGGTCGTGTTGTTCATCAGCACGGCGTCGAATCGGCTCAGGGAATCCGGCTCGAACACCGCCGGATCGTCGGTCACGACCGCCGCGAACGCGCCGGTGCGCGCGCCCAGATGGGCGAAGAGCTGCGCCCCGTGAGGGATTGCGTCATGGTAAAAGCCGGCCGCGCGCGAAAACACGAGCAAGCGCCGCGGCCGCCGTGGTTCGGCCCGCGGCGCCGCCGGAATCGCCGCCAGGATCTGGTTCAGCTCCTCCGGCGAAATATTGTATTTCACGTCCAGTTCCACGGCGGGCGGCGCGGCCGGCAGAAGCGTCGCGGATGTCCCGGCATCCTCACCC
>MVZB01000439.1 GCA_002068205.1 candidate division BRC1 bacterium ADurb.BinA292 | reverse complement strand
GCCCCCCGGCCCCCGCTAACTCGGCCGGCTGATCCGCCCGACCGTGAAAATCCCCAGCCCGATCGACGCCACAATCGCCGCCAATCCGCGCCAGACCTCCCCGAGCACCGCCCAGCCGATCCCGAAGATCGCGCAATACGTGCACAACACCCCCGCCACCCACACGAGCGCGACATCCCCCAGCCGGAACGACGGCGCCTCGCCCGGCACCCGGCACGCCCCCCAGAATCCCGGCGGACGCACCCGCGCGCAGAAGGCCCGCAGATGCTCCCGCCCCACCGGCCGCGTCAGCAGCGTCACCGTCACCCACACGAGCACCGCCAGCGGCACGATCAGCAGCGCCTTGTGGTGCGTCTCCAGCGCCACGCCGAACAGGACCGGCGCGTGCTGCCCCAGGTGATACGGCATCCCCGGCGGCAGATGCAGATACGCGTTCCACTCCAGCACAATCGCCATCGCGAACGAAAACGCCAGCGCCGCGATCTCCGACCACGCGTTGATCCGCCACCAGAACCAGCGCAGGATCAACACCGGCCCGATCCCCGAAAACATCGCCCACACCAGGAACCACGCGTCGCTGATCTCCTCCAGCCGCGTCGCGCACAGCGCGGCCAGCACGATCAGCCCCGCCGTGCACAGCTTCGAGACATTCACGTAATGCCGCTCATCGGCGTCAGCGCGGATGAACCGCTTGTAGAGATCATTGACCAGATACGATGAGCCCCAGTTGATGTGCGTGTCGATCGTCGACATGAACGCCGCCGCGAGCGAAACGACCATGATCCCGAGCAGCCCCGGCCCCAGCAGCGTCCCGACCGCCATCGGATACGCGCTTTCGGTCATCGCCGGGTCGGGAAACAGCGCCAGCGTCCCGATCGCCACCACGATCCACGGCCAGTAGCGCACCGCGTTGTTCAGGATCATGAACAGCATCATCGACAGACTGGCATTGCGTTCATCCTTCGTCGACAGCATCCGCTGGATGATGTAGCCCCCCCCATCGGAATTGTGATACGACCACCACATGATCGTGATGAAGACGCTGAACTTGAAGAACGTGGAATCGAGGAACGATTCGCCCGCGCGCAGGTTCAGGTCGGGAATGAACGCCAGCGTGTCGGGCTTGAACAGCGGCGCCGCGCGCGCCGCCGCCAGCATCTCGCCCATCCCGCCGAAGTGCGCGACCATCAGCGTCGCCAGGCAGATTGAACCGATCATCGCCAGCATGAACTGGAACAGGTCGGTGACCACCACCCCCCAGTAGCCCGAAATCAGGCAATACACCCCCACCAGGAGCGCCCCGACCCAGATGATCCACGTCTCGATCGCGTCGATGCGCGCCGCCGCCGCCGCGGGCCCCAGCGCCGCCTCCAGCCCCGCCCGGTCCACAAACAGCGTCACGCCGATTGTCCCCAGCGCCTTCAGCACCCAGCCCATCACGATGAAGTTGTAAACCACCGCGAACAGGACCGCCTTCAGCCCGCGCAGAAACGCCGCCGGCTTGCCGTCGTAGCGCAGCTCGATCAGCTCATTGTCCGTCAGCACCCCCGACCGCCGCCACAGCTTCGAAAACACGACGACCGCCAGCATCTGGCTGAAAATGAAGTGCCAGCCGAACCAGTTGTACCAGATCCCCTCCTTGCGGATGGTCCGGATCACGTTCACGATGGAGTTGTCGCAGAGGTAGGACGGGATGCC
>MVZB01000438.1 GCA_002068205.1 candidate division BRC1 bacterium ADurb.BinA292 | reverse complement strand
CCGATGAGACGGTCAACCGGCGCGCCAAGGCCGTCCTGGCCGCCGGCCTGACGCCGATCATCTGCGTCGGCGAGCAACTCCAGGAGCGCGAGAGCGGCCAGACAGGTGCGGTCGTCAGCCGCCAGGTGCGCGGCGCCCTCGCCGAGCTCTCCGCCGCGCAGGTCGCCGGCTCGATCATTGCCTACGAGCCGGTCTGGGCGATCGGCACGGGCAAGGTCGCCTCGACCGAGCAGGCCCAGGAAGTCCATGCGCTGATTCGCAAGCTGCTCGGCGAGCTCTACGGCGCCGCCACCGCCGACCAGGTGCGGATCCAGTATGGCGGCAGCATGAAACCCGACAACGCCGCCGGCCTGCTGGCTCAACCCGATATCGACGGCGGCCTGATCGGCGGCGCGTCGCTCAAAGCCGCCGACTTCGCCGCGATCTGCAACGCGGCGCGGTAGCATCGACCCAATTCTTTGCGGCCAACCGTTGATTGCGGCTCCGCCGCGTCAGGGTTTCATCCCCCTTGGTCCCGCGGTTTCGCATCACCCGCCGGTCGGCCGCCGGCCCGACGCGATCTCCGCTTCCACGCGCTTCAGGTCCGCATCCACCATCATCTCGACCAGTTCCTTGAACCGCACGCGCGGCTGCCAGTTCAGGTCGCGCTGGGCCAGGCTGTTGTCGCCGCGCAGCGTGTAAAGTTCGGCCGGCCGCTTGAACGCCGGATCAATGAACACATGGGGCTCCCAATCCTCGATGCCGACGCGGCGGAACGCCACTTCCACCAGTTCGCGGATCGTGTGCGTCTCGCCGGTGGCGACGATGTAGTTCTTCGGTTCGGGCTGCTGGAGCATGCGCCACATCGCCTCGACGAAGTCGCCCGCGAAGCCCCAGTCGCGCTGGCTGTCCAGATTGCCCAGGTGCAGCCGCTCGTTCAGCCCGAGC
This sequence comes from candidate division BRC1 bacterium ADurb.BinA292, assembly GCA_002068205.1. Classification (GTDB taxonomy): domain Bacteria; phylum Sumerlaeota; class Sumerlaeia; order MVZB01; family MVZB01; genus MVZB01. The sequence continues at coordinate 784 of MVZB01000438.1, read as the reverse complement.
TTGATCCGCGCCACGCCGTCGGTCACCTTGCGCGAAACGAACTCCTTGCCGCGGATCGGCGATTCGTGATTGAACAGGATCCCGTTGACGCAATACATCGCGTAGCTTTCGCGGTAATTGACCACGATCCAATAGGCGTAGAGCTTGGCGATCGCGTACGGGCTGCGCGGATGGAACGGCGTATCCTCGGTCTGCAGCCCCTCGCGTCCGCTGTTACCGAACATCTCGGAGGTCGACGCCTGGTAAAACCTCGCGCGCGGCGCGTGGAGCTTCACCGCTTCCAGCAGGTTCAAAACGCCGATCGCGTTGACCTGCGTCGTCAAATGGGGCTGTTCCCACGACGCGCCGACAAACGACTGCGCCGCCAGATTGTAGACTTCATCGGGCCGGGTCTGGTGCACCGCCTTGATCAGCGACGACTCATCCGTCATGTCGCCGTTCAGGTATTCGATTTCGCGGTCCACACCCAGATACTCCAGGTTTTCAAACGCATGCCGCACGCTGCGGCGGATCAGGCCGTAAACCTTGTAGTCCTTCTCCAACAGAAATTTGGCCAGATACGCTCCGTCCTGACCCGTGATGCCCGTCACCAGCGCCGTGCGCCGCATCTTGCTACCATCCTTTCATCCGTTGTTGGGGGGCGGCGGGGCGCACCCCGCTCAAGTCTTGCCCATGCCAGCGGGAATTCTCCAGCAAGAACCGCATCACGCCCGCCCATGCCATGGCTCGCGCATCGGCCGGTGCAGCAGCCGGTTCGCTTCCTCATCGCCGAGAAACCGTTCCC
>MVZB01000437.1 GCA_002068205.1 candidate division BRC1 bacterium ADurb.BinA292 | reverse complement strand
CAGTTTGATGCAGCCCGTCGATATTTTGGGTGACGACGGCTTTCAGCTTTCCGGCGCGTTCGAGTTGGGCAAGCTTGAGGTGCGCAGCGTTGGGCTTGGCTGAATACGAGAGCATTTTTTCACGGTAAAAACGGAAAAATTCTTCCGGGTGTGCGATAAAAAAAGTGTGTGAGAGAATGGCCTCGGGCGGGTAGTCGTATTTTTGATTGTATAATCCGTCTTTGCTGCGGAAATCGGGGATGCCGCTCTCGGTCGAGATGCCGGCGCCGGTGAAGATGACGATCCGGCGGGCGTCGGCGATCATCCGGGCGAGGTCGGCCCGGCTGGCGAGGGGACGGGGGCTCATGGAGCGAGCCTAGCGCAGGAGGGTCAGGTTCGCGAAGGGGGAGCGATCGGCCCGGCCGCCGGTCGGGGGGCGGCAGGGTATTGGCCGGACCGATCTGACCGCCCATGTCCGACGGGGAGGTCGTTTGGGCGATCGCCGTTATAACTGCGCCACGCCCGGCGGGTTCCCGAACGCCCGGGCGAAATCCGCGGGCTCCGCGCCCTCGATTTCCAGCCGCTTGACCCGGGCAGTGTCGCCGGCGGCGATGCGGACGGCGGATTTCGGCAGCTTCAGCGCCTTGGCGATGACGGCGATAACGGCTGCGTTGGCGGCGCCGTCGGCCGGGGCGGCGCTGACGCGGACCTTCAGTACCGGACGACCGGCCTCGTCGGCGGTCCAGCCGTCGATGGCGTCGCGGCCTCCCTTGGGGGTGACCCGGACGGTCAGCCGATGAAGGGGAAGAGGAATCCGTGCACCCAGGGCAGCAGGTAGCGTTCCGCGGCCTGGATCACGATGATCGCCACGATCGGGCTGATGTCGATGCCGCCGAGCGGCGGAATGAAGCGCTGGAACGGGCGCAGCACCGGCCGGGTGACGGCGTCCAGTCCGCGCACGACGGCGTTGGCCACCGGGTGGCGGATGTTGATCACATTGAAGGCGACCAGCCACGACAGGATCGCGCTGACGATGATCGCCAGCACCAGGAGCACGATTGCCGGGAAGGTGGCGTAGAGCGGAAGGGCGTTCAGCGCCGGCACCAGCGCCTGGACCAGCGAGAGGAGCATCCCCGACGCCGTGCCCGCCGCGTAGCCCCAGCCGTTCAGGCGCCACCAGTACCAGCGCAGCACGTTCGGCAGCAGCACGCCCGCGCCGAGGGTGCCCATGATCCAGGTGAACATCTGGTCGATGGACTTCGCCGCGAAGCCGATGACGATGCCGAGGAACACCAGCAGCGCCGAGGAGACGTAGCTGGCGTAGATCAGCTTCCGCTCGGAGGCGTTCGGGTTGAGGTACTTGTGGTAGATGTCCTTGACGATGTAGCTCGCGCCGCCGTTCACCGTGGAGTTGAACGTGGCCAGGAAGCCGGAGAGGAGCGCGGCGAGCGCGAGGCCGCGCAGGCCGGTCGGCAGCAACTCCTGGATCACCGCCGGGAGCATCTTCTCCGGGTCGGTGCCCTGCTGAGGCAGGAGCGCGATCCCCAGAGCCGCCAGCGCCATCGCCATCGGCCAGCGCACGGTGTGGATCACCCCCCACAGCGCCCCCAGCTTCGAGGCCTCTTTCGGGCTCCGGGCGGCCAGGAAGCGCTGGAAGTCGTAGAGCTGCTCCGGGCCTGAGAGGCAAAGAAGGAAACCCTTCATCACCCAGATGATCAGCAGGGCGCCGAACAGCTCGTA
>MVZB01000436.1 GCA_002068205.1 candidate division BRC1 bacterium ADurb.BinA292 | reverse complement strand
ACAACATCTTTTACGGCAAACTGGTGGTGCGAACCAGCGACGGCGGTGAAGCGTGGATCGACTCGCGTCCTTCCGATGCGATCGTCATCGCCACCAAGCGCCGCGTGCCGATCTTCGTCGCCGAGCAGGTGCTCCAGGAAGTCCTGAGCGAAGGCGACGAAACCGAAGGCCCCGACCAAACCGAATGAATCCTGAGCGGTCCGATCGCCCCGATTGCATCCTTTACCCCCACCGGCCGATCATTGGCCTCCCCAGGTCGCGATGGCCGCGCCCGAACCGACCGGCGCCGAAAACGAACGCGGCTCAAGCCGGCGGCGGCGCCGGACGATAAGCGTACCGCTGGCAAGGGCGCCAGGGCGGCCGATCGCGCCGCGCCCTCACCGGCGCATGGCGAGCGTTTGAATGACGAAAGGTGACGGATCATGAAGAGAATGCTGTTTGCGGCGATCTTCGCAGCGGCGCTGCTTGCCACCCCCATGGGCGTGGGGGCGCACGAATACGACCGCGACGATTCGGATTATCCGCTGCGTTACGTGGCTTACGTCCTGCACCCCTTCGGCATCGCCGTGGAATATGCCCTGTTGCGACCGATTCACTGGGTCGTCTCGCGGCCCAACCTGGATATCATTTTCGGCCACGAACCGACGGCGAGCGAAAATCCGAATTACTTCGAGTGGAAATGAGCCGGTTCCGGCGGCGGCCGTGGCCGCCGCGGAGGGTCATGATTCCTCGTGCTTGCCCTCGCCGAGCCGTTGCTCCACGGCGCGCAACCGCTTGACGTACTCGGGCAGTCTGGCCTGCATCGCCATCACGCGCCAATAACTGCGCGCCGGCATCGCCGGGGCGCCCTGGATGACTTCGCCATCGGCCCAATCCGAATGGACGCCCGATTGGGCGCCGATCATCACCCCGTTGCCGATCGTCAGGCCGTCGGCCAGGCCGGCGCCGCCCCCCAGCAGGCAGCCGGCGCCCAGGCGCGTCGAACCGGCGATGCCCACCTGCGCCGCCAGGATGCAGCCCGGCCCGATCTGACAGTTGTGCGCCACCTGAACCTGGTTGTCGATCTTCGTCCCCCGTCCGATGCGGGTTTCATTGAGGAAAGCGCGGTCGATGGTCGTGTTGGCGCCGATCTCGACGTCATCCTCGATGATGACCGTGCCCACCTGGGGGATTTTGAGCGGCCGCCCTCCCACCAACTCGAATTTGAATCCATCGGCTCCCAGCACCGCTCCGGGGTGGATCGTCACCCGCTCACCGATCTCGACCGGCCCCGCCAGCGTCACGCGCGCACCCAGGCGGCTGGAGCGCCCGACGCGGCAGCCGGCGTCCAGGACACAGTGCGGCCCAAGGACAGCATCCTCGCCGATCCGGCAGCCATCGCCCAGAACACAATACGGCCCCACCGTGGCCCCCGGGCCGATCTCGACTCCCGCGCCGAGGACAGCCGTGGGATGCACGCCGGCGGCGGGGCGGGGCGGGGGATACAGGCGTTCCAGCAGGCGGGCGACCGCCTCCCAGACCTGGTCGACGACCAGACGCGCCCGGCCGGGAAAGTCCAGGCGGGGCGAGGTGATCAGCAGGCCGGCGCGGCTGGCCTGTGCCTCACGCGCCAGTTTTTCGCCGGCGACAAACGAGATTTCTCCCGTCTGTGCCTCGGCCAGCGTCGCCAGACCGGTCAGCCGGACCGGGGCAAGTTCGCCCTCGGCCAACCGTCCGCCGAGC
>MVZB01000435.1 GCA_002068205.1 candidate division BRC1 bacterium ADurb.BinA292 | reverse complement strand
CCGCCGACAGATAGATCGCCGACGCGAGGTGGATCAGACCCAGTTCCGTCATGCCGATTCATCCCCGGAGCGACCGGGCCGCGCCGCGCCCCCGACGTGCCGATCATACAAATTACATGCGGCGAAATAGTTGATCGCGCCCGCCACGACCAGATAATACGCGCCCAACTCGAAATACGAAGCCCACGGTGCGCCGCCCAGCAACGTCCAGCCCTTGAGCCCCGCTACCAGGCTCACCAGGGCGGGCAGCCCGGCGCCGAGCTGGATCAAAAACGTGAAATTGTTGATCAGGTTAAAGTCGGGCTGGCGGATGCTCCAGGCGGGCCAGGCAACCCCGCCGTCGAGCAGCAGCCCCAGGGCGAACGTCACGCCAACCAGGCCCAGCTGGATCAACCCACGTGTTCTCTTGCCGAGCAACAGGAAGCCCAGACCCGGCACGAGCCAATTGGCCAGCACATGGCCCCACCCCGCCGGGGGGGAATGACAAATCGCGTTACGGGTTTTCAATCGCGCTGGCTGACCTCGTTGGAACTGGGAACTAACCGGCCCGCAGCGGCCGCAAACCCATGCGCTCGCGCAGGCGGTCCAGCACGGCGGCGCTCGTCGCCCGCGCGCGCGCCGTGTGATCCAGCAGCATCTGCTCCACCGCGGGCAGGCGCTGTTCCCAGTCTGCCCGTCGCGCCCGCATCGGTTCAAGGATTTCATTCAACGCGCGCGCCAGGCTGTTCTTCACTTCCACGTCGCCCACCTTCCCCGCGCGGTAGCGTGCCTTGAAATCCTCCACCTCCTCGCGGTTGGGATTGAACGCGTCGTGATAGATGAATACCGGATTGCCTTCCACCCGGCCGGGGATGTCGGCCCGGACCCGATTGGGATCGGTGAACATCATCCGGACTTTCCGCTCGACCTCGGCCGCCGGGTCCTTCAGATAGATCGCGTTGCCCAGCGACTTGCTCATCTTGGCCTTCCCGTCGATCCCCGGCAGCCGCGGCTGCTCGCCGACCAGCCCCTCCGGCTCGCGCAGCGTCCCCTCGCCGTAATAGTTGTTGATCCGCCGGACCACCTCGCGCGCCTGCTCGATCATCGGGAGCTGGTCTTCGCCCACCGGCACCAGATCGGCATCGAACGCCGTGATATCGGCCGCCTGGTGGATGGGATAGATCAGAAACCCCAGCGGAATGTCGAACTGCTCGCCGAAAATGTCGCTGCCTCCCTCGCGTTCCCGGCGCTCCTGGATCTCGCTCTTGACCGTGGGGTTGCGCAGCGCGCGGGCGAGCGTGACCATGTTGAGGTAGTGAATCGCCAGCTCGTGAATCTCGGGCACCAGCGACTGGAGCACGAACGTCACCCGTTCGGGATCCAGGCCGACGGCCAGATAATCCAGCATGACCTCCAACGTATTCTGGCGGACGATCTCGGGCCGGTCGAAATTGTCGGTCAGCGCCTGAATGTCGGCGATGAGCACGAATGTGCGGTACTCGTGCTGCAGCCGGACGCGATTGGCCAGGCTGCCGACGTAATGGCCCAGGTGCAGCGGGCCGGTCGGCCGGTCGCCGGTCAGGATGGTTTTTTGCGGGGTGGTCACGAACCGCTCCAGCCGAGCGAAGGTGCGCGAAGGTGTCCGATCCCATCGTCCCCGGCGGGCACGCCGGAGAATTCTGCGACACTAAAGAACGCGCGCCCCGATGTCAAGCCGCCGACTCCCCCGGACTTTCCGCCCTCACCCCCCGCCGCGGGCGCGC
>MVZB01000434.1 GCA_002068205.1 candidate division BRC1 bacterium ADurb.BinA292 | reverse complement strand
CGCCTGCGCCGCGTGTCGCGCGCCTGCCAGGACTTCGGCCAGCGGGTCCAGTTCTCGGTTTTCGAGATCGAGGTCGACCCAGCGCAATGGGCGGCGCTGAAGGCTCGCCTCGAGGAGATGATCGACGTGTCCGTCGACAGCCTGCGCTGCTATCATCTCGGGGCGAACTGGACGCGACGCGTCGAGCACGTGGGCGCGAAGCCGGCCGCGGACCTCGGCGGTCCGCTGATCGTGTGACTGCTCGCGCGAACCGGAAGCGTGCCTGAAGATCCCGGCAGGTTCGCGCGCAGGTCAGCTCTTTGAAATCGTTAGCTATCTCTCACTGTGACCTCCGAGGCGTCTCGGCCGTCGGGCGCGCACCAGCAGGTCTGCGCCAAGGGTCGGATTTTGACTTGAGGATCAGAGCGATACTATCTGGACAGTCGCCCCCATCGCGGGGGCGTGGATCGAAACCGCCCGCCGTCCTCGACGCCGCAATGGCGCGCGGCCGTCGCCCCCATCGCGGGGGCGTGGATCGAAACATTCCACCACTGGTTGACGTGCGCTAGCTCTAGCGTCGCCCCCATCGCGGGGGCGTGGATCGAAACCATCCGGGGAAACCCGGTCACGCGTTATCGCCGTCGCCCCCATCGCGGGGGCGTGGATCGAAACATCCTCGGCGTGGCGGAGCCCGAACGCACAGAACGGCGTCGCCCCCATCGCGGGGGCGTGGATCGAAACTCTGGAACGACCGACACGCTGGTCCTGAGCGACACGTCGCCCCCATCGCGGGGGCGTGGATCGAAACCTTCCTCCTGATCGCCTTGGGCTTCTGGCTGTGGGTCGCCCCCATCGCGGGGGCGTGGATCGAAACATGGAGGAGCCGCGCACGATCCATGTGGTGAACGGTCGCCCCCATCGCGGGGGCGTGGATCGAAACGCCGAGACGTTTGTTGGCGCGGTGGACGATGCAGTGTCGCCCCCATCGCGGGGGCGTGGATCGAAACCGCACCCACGCGGCCTGATACGCCGTCTGCACGGCGTCGCCCCCATCGCGGGGGCGTGGATCGAAACACGAACATCCGATAGTTGCTGCTCGGGTTAGCCGAGTCGCCCCCATCGCGGGGGCGTGGATCGAAACGCACCGACCGCAGGGCCGTTCGCCCGCGATGCCGGTCGCCCCCATCGCGGGGGCGTGGATCGAAACTCCAGATAGCTCATAGCGAGCCCCCTGCGACCAGCCGTCGCCCCCATCGCGGGGGCGTGGATCGAAACGCTTCCGCTGCCGCCGCCTTGCATCGCGCCAGCGGTCGCCCCCATCGCGGGGGCGTGGATCGAAACCTCAGCGACGGCAACATGAACCTCGTGGACAGCATCGTCGCCCCCATCGCGGGGGCGTGGATCGAAACACCGGGGCGTGGGGATACCGTCCAGCTCGCTGCGTCGCCCCCATCGCGGGGGCGTGGATCGAAACTCCCTCCCGGCCCCGACGACCTCGCCGCATGGGGTCGCCCCCATCGCGGGGGCGTGGATCGAAACACTGAGGCATGGCAGGCGCTGTGGCTTCGCGAGCAGAGTCGCCCCCATCGCGGGGGCGTGGATCGAAACAGGTGCCGACCATGGGCGAGCGCGGCGAGGAGCGTCGCCCCCATCGCGGGGGCGTGGATCGAAACTTCGGCGTGTTGTCGGCGTTCCAGATGCCGTAATTGTCGCCCCCATCGCGGGGGCGTGGATCGAAACACCTACTGGCAGGCGGGATGGGACCCG
>MVZB01000433.1 GCA_002068205.1 candidate division BRC1 bacterium ADurb.BinA292 | reverse complement strand
CCCCGCCGAATGGGAGGGGCAGCTCCGGCGGGCGGGCGTGGAGCCGACGCCCCATCCCTATGCGCCGGATGAATGCTGGGTCATTCCCCCCGGCTGGGCCGTGCCCGATCTGCCCGGCTATGCGGAGGGGGTCTTCACCGTCCAGGATCCGGCCACGCTGGCCGCGGTGCGGCTGCTCGATCCCCAGCCGGGCGAGACGGTCTGGGATGCCTGCGCCGCGCCCGGCGGCAAGGCGGCGCTGATCGCGGATCGGATGGACGGCCGCGGCCGGTTGTTCGCCACCGATCGCTATGACGACCGGCTCGAGCGGTTGCGCGACAATCTGCGCCGCCTCCAACTGGCGGAGGTGACGGTGCAGAAAATCGATCTGCGGGCGCCGGGCGAAGCCGCCGATCTGCCCGCGGAATTCGATCGGATTTTATTGGATGTGCCCTGTTCCAACACGGGGGTGTTGCGCCGCAAACCCGATGCGCGGTGGCGTTTTTCCGGCGATCGCCTGGCCGACCTGGTGGAGTTGCAGGGCGTTTTGCTCGACCGGTGCGCGAGCCGCCTGAAAAAAGGCGGGGTGCTGGTCTACAGCACCTGCAGCCTGGAAGCCGACGAGAATCAATCCCACCTTCAACGCTGGCTGGCGCGCCGGCCGGAGTTCCGGCTGGAGCGCGAAGTGGTTCTATTCCCGCCCCGCAGCCGGACGGATGGCGCGTATGCCGCGCGATTGGTTCGTTGAGGGTTAACGCGCCGCCGGTTCCCGATCCGGGGCCAGCGCGTCGCGGCGGGCGCGGAGCCGATCGGCTTCGGCGGGATCGGCGGGGGCGACGAGGGCGATGGCTTCGTCGAGGGCTTCACGCACCTTATGCGGCCGGTTCAACGCCTGATAGGCGTCGGCCAGGGCGACCAGGGCTTGGGCGTCGCGATGTTCGGCGGCCTCACAGGCTTCCCAGGCGACCTGCAGGGCGCGGGTGGGGTCGCGCAGGGCGGCGTCGCGGGCCGTCAGCAGGAGACGGGCCAGCGGCAGGGCGGCGGAGATCCAGCCCGGATTCAGGCGCAGGGATTCGGCGTAATGGTCGCGCGCCGCTGTTTCATCCCCCAGTTGTTCGAGGGCTTCGCCGAGATAGCGATGCGCGCCGTGGGATTGGGGTTCGCGCCGCAAGACGAATTCGAAGTGTTCGCGGGCCAGTTTCGGCCGGTTCGTTTTCAGCATGACGTAGCCCATGCTTTTGTGGGCGCGGAGGGATTGGGGCATATTCTCGATATCCCGCCGCAGCAGGGGTTCGGCGTCGGCGAACCGGTTCTGCACGATATAGGCCATCGCCAGGTTGTTCAGCGATTCGCTGTAGTCGGGATTCAGCGCCAACGCCCGGGTCAGGGCGGCGACGGCCGGTTCGAATTCGTCGCGGCGCAGATGGATGCACCCCAGCAGGTTGTGGAAGAAGACCGTTTCCGGGCTGGCCGCCACCAGGTGTCGCGCCTGTTCGAGCACCTCATCGCCCACTTCATTGACGACGATGCGGGCGCGGATGGAGAAGGATTGGCGGGAGATGGCGAGCCCGTCCTTGATGTCGCGCAAATGAAACAGCTCCGCCCAGGCGTCGGTATTGGTATAGGCGGCGGCGATGGAGGCCTGGCCGCCGGCGACATAGCCGAGCGCCTCGAGTTTGCGGATATCCTCGGAGGCCATCGGCTGGGCGACGGCGAGGGTGCGCTCCAGCGTTTTCTCGAAGTCCAGCAACTGGTTGAACGCCGCGCG
>MVZB01000432.1 GCA_002068205.1 candidate division BRC1 bacterium ADurb.BinA292 | reverse complement strand
GGCGATGCCCCACCGACCACGCCAGCATCGCGGCCGCGCCGGCCAGGATCGACGCCAGCATCAGCACATTGCGGGGGTAATGGACCGGCCAGCGATTGGGCCAGTTGTGGTGCATCGTCCAGCGGCCCAGCCGGTCGAGCGCATCATGCGCGCGGGCCAGCGGCGGCCCTTCCGGCGGCGGCGAGGGCGGGATCGAGCGCGCGATGTAACCCTTCAGGTTGGTGCGCGGGCCGATCTCGTAGATCAGCGGCGGCGTGTAGAGCAGCGCCAGCCAGACGGCGGCGAGTGCGATCCACGCCCAGCGTCGGTGGCCGCGGTCGCGCGCCCAGTCGGGCCGTTCGCGCAGCAGCACCCACAGCACGATCGGCAGGGAAACGGCGATCATCAGCAACGTCGTCGTATGCAGGTGCGGCAGCAGGGCGCACAGCATGACGTAACCGGTCAGGCACGGCACGGGCCGGCGGCGCAGCCCGAAGATCAGCGCGGCCATCAGCATCGTCGCCAGCGGCAGCGTGTTGGGGTTCCAGTTGTAGCGGTCGGTGACCGTCCAGACCGCCGAGAAGAGAATGGTGAACGGAACGAACAGGGCGGCCAGACGGCTGCCCGTGGACAGCAGCACCCAGCGCCAGGCCAGCACGACCATCAGCGCGTTCATGCAGGCAATCGTGGCGGGTCCGGACACCGGGTGGAAGCCGGTCAGGACCATCAGCGGCGCGATCAGGTAAAAGTAGCCCGGGCCGATCGCGAAGTCGCCGGCAACGCCGCGATACGGCCCCAGCAGCGGCCAGCGGCCCGCGCGAATCCAGTCCCAGACCACGATGTAATCCCGGCCCTGATCCCCCTGAAAATGCTGGACCAGCGTCAGGTTGGCGAGGCGCAGATAGAGACCGACGGCGAGCATCGCCGCCAGCAGCGTCAGATCGAGCGCCAGTTGCCGGCGGTTGGGAATGGCCTCGCGGAGCGACGAATGCGGCGGGGCGGAGTTCAAGGCGGGCGCCTCGGGGCTGGGTGGAGTGGGCGCGGACCTGGCGGCGCGTCACATTCTAGGGGCCGCCGGCGCAGACGCAATCGATTTGCCGCGGAGCCGCTCAGGGAAGCGCCGGATCACGAACATCATCATAGGCACGCAAGGGGTCCTCCGCTTACCGGCCGATCTGTCTTTCTTATGCTCCTTATGTCCTTTACGTTCCTTGCAGCTCTTCCGCGAGATCATGCAGAACGACCGAGGACGAGGACGCGCAACGGCATCATATCTCCGGACAAGACAATCCAATCCGGAGTATGCATAATGGCCGCAGACGTGGATTGGGGTTTTCCTCCCGTTGCCGTGCGTGCCGACGCACCGGGTTATGGCCACTGGCCGACCCGCCGACTCCGATCGACCGGTTCCACGCCAGATGCTGCGTTGGCTCTTCTTCTGGTTTCGACCCGCCCGGTTGCTCTGGCCGGTGGCCTGCCTCGCCCTGACGGCCGCGGCATGGCTGTTCGTCAATTACGACACCCTGCAGCGCTATCTCTCCGAACGCGAACGGCTCGAACACTACCGCAGCCTGGTGGCGGAGGAGGAGCGGCTGCGCGACGAGATGATCGGCGAACGCGCGGCGTTGCAGGCGGGGGGCTTCCCGGCGGAAAAGGCGATTCGCGAGCGATTCATCATGGTCAAGCCGGGCGAGCAGATCCTGTTCATCGAGCCCCCGGCGGGCAAAGACGAGGCTGATGCGGCCGGCGGGGATAGCAAGCCGTCGGCGCCGGGGAAGG
>MVZB01000431.1 GCA_002068205.1 candidate division BRC1 bacterium ADurb.BinA292 | reverse complement strand
CCACGCCGATCGTCGCCGGCGGGCGCCAGTTCGGCCGCCTCTATGCGTTCTACACCTCGCCCATCGGCAACCCGGAGATCGAGGAAATCACGCGGACCTACCGCTGGATCGCGCTCTGGATCTGGCTGCTGATCACCGTGCTGGCGGTCGGCCTGGCGCGCAGCCTGCTCCTGCCGCTGCGCAACGTGATGAGCTCGCTGGAGGCCTCGACGCCGCAGCGCACGCACTTCATTCCGCGCCCGCGCACGCGGCTCGAGTCACTCTATAACCGGATGGCGCTCGACGCGGTCATCGCGCGCATGCAGGGGCAGTTGCGCGAGGAGATCGCCCGCCGGCCGCAGATGACCGGCTGGGAAGTCGTTCACTTCATCGTCGAAGCCTTCCGCGACCAGGTCGGGCTGGCCCTTGTCGCCTGCCTCGAGATGGTCGCCGAGGGGCCCGGCGCGATCCGCGCCACCGGCCAGCGCGTGATCGCCGGCCCGCGCGACTGGGCCAGGCATCAGCCCGAACTGGTCCAGTTGATCGACGACGCGATGCCCCGCGACGGCCGAATTCAGGCGTCCTTGCTCCTCGACGAGATCGGCCTGCGCGGCGAGGGACTGGTCCATCTGGTCGCCGATCCCGAGCGGACCGGCATCCGCTACCTGCTCGCCCTCGCCCTGGAGCGCCATCTGGATCATGCCGCGCACGGCTCGCTGCAAAACATGCTCGAGCGGCTGACCGAGCTGATCGAGGCGGGCCTGCAGACGCTCACGCTGCGCAACCGCCTGCTGGTGCAGGAGCGCGGGCGCGCCAACATCAGCCTCTCGCGCAACCTGGGCCACGACCTGACCAACATCATCGCCACCAGCAAACTGGAACTGATGGCGCTCGACCGCCTGCTCAAGGGGGGCCAACTGCCGGACGACGACCGGCGCCGCCAGATCCTGGTCGAATCGCTCCATGGCCTGCTCCGCTCGGTCAAGTTCATGCAGGAAACGGTCAACCTCTACCGGTCCTACGCCTTCCTGCAGCACCCGGTCCTCGAGGTGCAGGACGGCAACCAACTGATCGGCGAATCGATGGAGCTGTTCGAAATCTCGATCTCGGCCAAGGTGCGCCTGGAACAGGAGCTGGCCCCCGACGCGCCGCGCTGCGTCGTCGATCCCCGCCTGATCAAGCTGGCGCTGTTCAATCTCTTTTCCAATGCGCTGGAAGCGATCCGCAAGAAGGACCCCGAGCGCACCGCGGCCGGCTGCATCCGCGTCGTCACGCGCCGATCGGCCGAGGGCGGACTCTGCGTCGCCGTCGAGGATACCGGCACCGGGATCCTCAACGAACGCAATGAGCCGGCCCAGCCGCACGAGATCGAAAAGATCTTCGAGCTCGGCTATACCAGCTTCCGGCTGGGCGGATCGCACGGCGAAGGCCTGGGCCTGAACTGGGTGCGCACGATCGTCCAGGACCTCCACGGCGGTTCGATCTTCGCCGAAAACATCGAGGGGGCGGGCGCCCGCTTCGTCATTGTCTTTCCCCCCGTCGAACAGGCCCCCGACCTGGAAAACACCGAAATGCACGCCGCGCGCTATATGCGTCAGATCCAGGGGCTCGTCGAGGAACAGGAGCAATCGGCCCGTCACGGTTGACCGTGCGGGCGGCTCCCTTTCAACCGGCTCCGAATCAACCCGTAGGCGAGGATCACGGCCGCGAGAATCGAGATCCAGCGGCCCGGCAGCAGCCCGGGCGGCAGGAACTCGAAGATGACTTCGTGCGACCCGGCGGGCACGGCCGTGACCAG
>MVZB01000430.1 GCA_002068205.1 candidate division BRC1 bacterium ADurb.BinA292 | reverse complement strand
GCGGGTTCGCCCCCGCCGGGATGCGCTCCCCGCCCGCTGCCGGTCGGCGGCGTCAAGCGGATCGGCCCCCCCTTATTGTCGCTCACGCCTTCGGCATGGGCCGCGCACGGGATCCCGACACATCGCGAAGGAACCCCCAGGTGGATACAGTCGCCGTCAATCACCGCCGGTGTTACCTTGAGACTTTGCTCTACGGTAATCCGGAACGAATCCCGCTGACGCCGGGCGAGCCGCGGGAATCCACGCTGCGCCGCTGGCACGCCGAGGGTTTGCCCGAAGGGATGCATCATCTCGACGCGGCGGCGGAGCGGCTCGGCATCGACCTGCAGCGCCCCGCAACGCCGCCGGTCGATCTCGGCGTGGACTTTCGCATGATCCCCTGGTTCGAGGAAAAGGTGCTCGAACACAAAGACGGTCACTACCTGGTCCAGGACTGGATGGGGGCCATCACCGAGATCTCCGATGAGTATGATTACACCTACATTCGTTCGGCGAAGGATTTCGTCACGCGCAAATGGCACCGATTCCCGGTCCAGACCCGCGAGGACTGGCACGAGATGCGGCGCCGTTACGACCCGGATACGCCGCAGCGGCTGCCGGCGGATTTCGCCGCGCGCTGCGCGCGGCTGCGCAAGCGCGATGACTACGCCGGCGTGAGCTTCAACGGCCCCTACTGGCAACTGCGCGAGTGGCTCGGCTTCGAGAATCTGTCGGTCCTGTTCCTCACGCAGCCGGACTGGGTCGAGGAAATGATCGAATTCTGGAGCGGCTTTGTCAGCCGCATGCTCGAGCGGATCCTGTCGCGCGTTCAACTCGACTATATCTGGTTCAGCGAAGACATGGCGTTCAAGGCCCACCCGATGATCGGGCCCGACATGGCCCGGCGCTTCCTCTTGCCGACCTGGCGCCGCTGGGCCGACCTGGCCCGCCGTTACGGCGTCCAGATCGTCGACGTCGATTCCGACGGCTACATCGAGGATCTGATTCCGGTCTGGATCGAGGCCGGGGTGAACTGTTGCGACCCGATCGAGGTCGCGGCGCACAACGACATCCTCCGGTTCCGCGAGCGCTTCGGCACGGCGATGGCCTACAAGGGCGGGATCGACAAGCGGGCGATCGCGGCCGGCGGCCGCGCGATCCTGGCCGAGATCAAGCGCAACGAACCGGTCATTCGCGGCGGCGGTTTCATCCCGGGCTGCGACCATGGCGTGCCCCCCGATATCTCGTGGGACAACTTCGTGGAGTATACGCGCCTGCTGGCCCAGGTCACCGGTTGGCTCTAGGCGACCCGATTGCCCCGGCTGGGGAAGCGGCCGCGATCGCGGCGATCGCTCCCTGGCGCCGGACATCCTTCATGCAAAGGCAGGAACGACGTGACGGACATCAAGATAGCGGTTATCGGCGGCGGCAGCGTCAACTGGATGCCGGTGCTGATGCGCGACCTGTATCAGCTGGAGGAAGCAACCGGCGGCGAGATCCGCCTGTGCGACCCGAACCAGGAGCATACGCGGGCGGTCGTCGCACTGCTGCAACGCTACAACGAGCTGCGCGGGAAGCGCTATGCGATCTCGGTCCATGAAGACCGCCGCCGGGCGCTGGCGGGCGCCGATTTCGTGCTGACCACCTTCAGCCCCGGCGCGATGGATGCCTTTCATAACGACCTGGAGATCCCGATCAAATATGGCGTGCGCCAGCCGGTGTCGATGACGGTGGGGCCGAGCGGGATCTCGGCGGCTATCCGCACCGTCCCGGTCGCTTACGCGATCGTGGAGGAAATGGAGGAG
>MVZB01000429.1 GCA_002068205.1 candidate division BRC1 bacterium ADurb.BinA292 | reverse complement strand
CGCGGTCACTCAAAGCGGACGCGGGGGTCGACCGCCGCGACGCAGAGATCCGAGAGCAGATTGCCGACCAGCAACAGGACGCCGGAGATGACGATGATGCCCATGACGACGGGGTAATCGCGGGCCTGGATCGCCTCGAAATAGAGCAGGCCCATCCCGCGGATGTTGAACACGCGTTCGATGAGCAGCGAGCCGGTCAGGATCAGGCCGATCAGGTGGCCGATGCTCGTGGCGAGCGGGATCAGGGAATTGCGGACGGCGTGGACGAAGATCGCGCGGCGCCAGGTCAGCCCCTTGGCCAGGGCGGTCTTGACGTAGTCCGCGCTCATGTTCTCCATCAGGCTGTTCTTCATCAGCATCGTGGTGACGGCGAACGAGCCGATCAGGTAGCAGATCAGGGGCAGGATGGAATGATGGAGGCGGTCCCAGACCTTGCCCCAGAACGGCAGGCTGTCGAAGCCCGCGCTTTCGAAGCCGCCCAGCGGAAACCAGGAACGGTTGACGGCGAAGAGCACCAGCAGCACGGCGCCCAGGGCATAGCCGGGGATGGCATAGCCGACGAAGATCAGGACGGAGGAGGCGTTGTCGATGAGCGAGCGGTGGCGGATGGCCTTGACGATGCCCAGCGGGATGCTGATGGCGTAGGTGAAGAAGGTGGTCCACAGGCCGTAGTAGATCGAGACGGGCAGGCGCTGGCTGATCGTGTCGATGACCGGCTCGGTATAGCGGAACGAGGCGCCGAAATCGAGGCGGACGATGCGGCCGAGCCAGACGAGATAGCGGACGGGGATCGGTTTGTCGAAGCCGTAGAAGCGCTTCAGGATGGCGAGCTGATCCTCGGGGATGACGAACTGGACGCGGTCGCGGGCGCCGCCGGTGGAGCCCCCCTCGCCGCCGGCGCCGATCATCTGCAGGCGGAGCTGATCGATCGGACCGCCCGGGACGAACTGCGTCAGCACGAAGGTGACGAAGGTGATGCCGAGGAACGTCGGGACCATCAGCATCAGGCGGCGGATGATGTAGTTGCGCAGGCCGTGGCGGCGGCTGGTGGCCATGGGGTCTCCCCGGACGGGACTGGGTCGGGTATTGTACCGCCGAGCCGTCGGCGGGCACAAGGCCGGTGGGAGGGGGTGAGCGAGGCAGGCGAGGGTCGGATGCCGAAGGGGTGAGGCGGACATCGGCTTGGCGAGGCGGATGGGGAAACCGAGCACCTGCCGGTCGGCTCCAAAGCCGGCGACTATATTACCAGTCTGGAAATTGCGGCCCGCAAGCCCGCCAAGGGACGCTGCTGCGCCTGAGTCAAACCGATGGATGGAGCATGGACAAGAACATGCGTTCCAAGAGCTGTGACGGTGACTTCCTGAGATGGAGTGTGAGCCTCGCCGGCCAGCGCCAGGTGCTCCGGCCGCCCCTTTCAGGGGTTGATCGGTCCGACGCGGCGACAGAGGGATTCGGCCTGCGGCGTTCACCCTGTGCTTTATTCCGATCGTCCGCTTCGCGGAGTTAATCAGGCGGCCGGTCGGCCGCAAGCAGGAAATGCGACATTGCGAAATCCGAAAAGAATTCGAAGGCTCAAATTGAGTCATGCGGAGCCGGCGTTGCGCGGGCGGGCGCGGGGTGGTAGAGTCGAACGGGCGTGCGCGAAGGGCGCCACGAAAGGACAGATGCAGGCCGATGGCGAGTGTCAGCGAGACGCCGGCGGCGAGGCCGATCGGCGGGTTCCACGATCCCTTTCTGGAGACGGTGGCGCGGCGGCTGGAGGCGGGCGAGCGGCTGACGCGCGAGGACGGCCT
>MVZB01000428.1 GCA_002068205.1 candidate division BRC1 bacterium ADurb.BinA292 | reverse complement strand
CGCCCGGCTTGACCGCCGGCATCGTCGTCATCCCCAGCACGATGCCGTGGACCGGCGAGACCAGCGTCTGGCGCTCGCGGCCGAAGATGCTGTTGTTCGTGGCCAGCGCCTGCCCGGCGGCGACGATTTCGCCCGGCCGCGCATGGAAACTCAGAAACCCGCCCCGTTCGGCGCGAACCCACGTCGTTTCGCCGACCGTGATCTGAAACACCGGCGGTTCGGGCTTGCCCTCGATCATTTCCAGATTCTTCAGCACGTTCAGGATGCCGCGCACGCCGACTTCGACCACCCCCGGCTCGTTCTTCCAGATCTCCCCCGCCTCCAGGATGATTGTCGCTACGCCGGCCGCGACCGCCGTCTTGCGCAGCGATCCGTCCGGGCCCTTCGCGTCCACGATGATCTCGCTGCCGAACGCCCGCGCGAGCCGTTTGACCTCCGCCACGCGCAGGTCGGCCCGCACGTTGGGGTAGTTCGTCCGCCGGATCGCCGCGTTGTGAAAATCGATCCCGTAGTCGCACGGCCGGACAATCTGTTCGAACACGGCGTGCGCCAGCCGGCTCGTCACGCTGCCGTCGGGCGAGCCCGGAAAGCAGCGGTTCAGGTCCCGCCGGTCGGGCAGGTAGCGCGAGTGATGCTCCAGACCGTAGACATTGACCACCGGGACGCAGACGATCGCTCCCCGCAGCAGTTCCGGCGGCTTGTCATACAGCAGATCACGGATGATCCCGACGCCGCTGAGCTCATCCCCGTGGATCGCGCCCGTGATGAACAGCCGCGGGCCGTCGGCCGGCGCGCGGATCACGCGGACCGGCACCCCCACCGGCGTGCCCAGATACGATTCGCTGAACGGAAGTTGCAGGTCGCGGACTTCGCCGGGCGGGATCTTGTGGCCGGCGATGATCAGGTCCTTGCGACGCGCCATGCTGGCTCTCGGGATCAGGTTCTTATTATTTTACCCGTTAACGCAACCCCGGTCCAGATCGAACCCGATGCCCGCTTCGGTTCTCATCTCTCGCCTCCGGCTCTCGCCGACATCCTTGCCCGTCACAGCCGCGAGAGCCGGCGCCATCCGGCGTTTTAGGGGCCCCCTCGGGGCTCTGATGATATTTGCACTGGGCCGAGGCTGGCCGAGGTGCGGGCTCGGGAGGCAGGAGGGTAAGGGAAATTCGGAATCTGGGACCCGATCGAAGGCTCAGATCTCGGTGACGGAAATGTTGAACGGCTGGATGATGGCGGGGGGTGGCGGGGACGAGTGGTCCTGATTTCGCTTTCGGGGCATCGAGGGATCTGATTCAATCGGAAATCAGTCTGGCCGGGTCCCGTCGGGCGGGAATCGATGCGCAAAGTTTTTATCCTTCCCAACCTCTTTACCGCAAGCAGCCTGTTCAGCGGGATGCTGGGGATTTTCGAGGTGTTTCAGGGCCATCTGGCCGCCGCCTGCGGCTACATTCTGCTGTCGGCGCTGCTGGACGTGTTCGATGGGCTGGTTGCCCGGCTGACGAAGACGCAGAGCGCCTTTGGGCTGAATTTCGATTCGTTGTCGGACGTGGTGGCGTTCGGGGCGGCGCCCGGCCTGATGGCCTTTTCGGTGCTCTCGGCGTTCTATCCGCGGCTGGCGGCGCCGGTGGCCAGTCTGTTCACGGTGTGCGGGGCGTTGCGCCTGGCGCGGTTCAACGTGCAGGCAACGCGCGAGGAGAGCAAGGCGTTTCTGGGATTGCCGATTCCCGGGGCGGCGCTGGCGGCGATCTCGCTCATTTGGCTGGTGGAGACGAAGCCGGAGCTGCGGCCGTGGTTGCCCCTGGACAAGATCTACCCGC
>MVZB01000427.1 GCA_002068205.1 candidate division BRC1 bacterium ADurb.BinA292 | reverse complement strand
TGGTGATCCGCTCGGCGCTGGCGCTCAAGCTGCTGATCCATGCCGACACCGGCGCCATCGCCGCCGCCCCCACCACCTCGCTGCCGGAAACCATCGGCGGCGTGCGCAACTGGGACTACCGCTACACCTGGATCCGCGACGCCTCCTTCACCCTCTACGCCCTCATCCGCCTCGGCTTCACCGACGAAACCCACGCCTTCATGGGCTGGATCCAGCAGCGCTGCAAGGCCGCCGCCGACGGCGAGGGACTTCAGATCATCTACGGCATCGACGGCCGCCGCGATCTGACCGAGGTCGAACTCCAGCACCTCGATGGCTATCGCGGCTCCCGACCCGTTCGCATCGGCAACGGCGCCTGGAATCAGCTTCAGCTCGATATCTACGGCGAACTGATGGACTCGGTCTACCTCTACAATAAATACGGCCAGCCGATCGATTACGACCTCTGGGTCAGCCTCGTGCGCCTCATCCACTGGGTCTGCGACAACTGGCGCCGGCCCGATCAGGGCATCTGGGAGGTCCGCGGCGGCGCCCACGCCTTCCTCTATTCTCGCCTCATGTGCTGGGTCGCGCTCGATCGCGCCGTCCGCCTCGCCCTCAAGCGTTCCTTCCCCGCCCCGCTCGAGAAGTGGATCGCCGTCCGCGACGAAATTTACCTCGAAATCATGACCCACTACTGGAATCCCGAGCGCCACGCCTTCGTCCAGACCCGCGGCGGCTCGGCGATGGATGCCTCCACCCTGCTCATGCCCATGGTCAAGTTCATCAGCCCCACCGACCCCCGCTGGCTTTCCACCCTCCGTTGCATCGAGCGCGATCTCGTCGATGACTCGCTCGTCTTCCGCTATCGCCTCAACGAGGGGGTCGCTGATGGCTTTCTCAGCGGCGAAGGGACCTTCACCATGTGCTCGTTCTGGTACGTCGAATGTCTCTCGCGTTCGGGCGACATCGAGAAGGCCCGGCTCGTCCTGGAAAAAGCCCTCGGCTATGCCAATCACGTCGGCCTCTATGCCGAGGAACTCGGCCCGCGCGGCGAGCATCTGGGCAATTATCCCCAGGCCTTCACCCACCTCGGCCTGATCAGCGCCGCCTTCGACCTCAATCGCCGCCTCGACCGCGCCGGCCAGGCCGGCTGAGACCCCCTCAACCCGATTTCCCGGCCTTTTTCCCCTTCGGCCCGAACCACGCCTTCAGCCGCGTCAGCAGGAACCCGTCCGCCTTGCGCTCCAGTTTCGGCCGCAGCGGATCGTCCGCCGCGCACAGCGCCCGCGCCTGCTCGAACGCCCGCTCCGCCTTCGCCCCCTGCCCCAGCGCCGCCCGCAACCGCCCCACGTGATACCACAGCGCCGGTTCACGCTCGTTGCGCTCGGTCGCCGCAATCGCATACGTCAGCGCCTTGACCCACTGTTTGCGCCCGCGCAGGATCAGGCAGATCACCAGCGGCGTCATCCAGTCGCTCCCACCGGCCGTCTTCAGCGCCTGCTCGAAACAGTAATCCTGGTTGGGGTTGTCGGCCAGCATCAGCACTTCGCCGCGCGCCACGTGCGCCAGCGCCAGATTCGGGCTCCGCTCCAGCACCGCGTCGGAATGGTTCATCGCCTGGCGCAGCAGCCCCCGGCGCGCATGGCACACCGCCCGCAGCGCCATCAGCCCCGGCTCCTCGGGAAACGCGATCAGCCCCCGCCCGATCCACGTCTGCGCCTGCTTGTGATCGCCCAGCAGCAGATGCGTCAGCGCCACGTCGATCCACGGCTCAGGCCGCCGCGAGTCCAGATCCAGCGCCCGCGAAAACCAGCGCAGCGCCGACCGGTAATCCTCGCGCGCGAGCGCCCGCCACCCCCGCTGCACGCA
>MVZB01000426.1 GCA_002068205.1 candidate division BRC1 bacterium ADurb.BinA292 | reverse complement strand
CCGAATTTTCGGGCGGACCGTTGGGGGCGATGATTTCACGCCGAGGACGCAAAGACGCGGAGCGGCGCAGACTGACGCGGACCCGGTTTTCTGGATAAAAAGGAGTCAGGTATCGTATTGCGCACGAACGGAACGATGAGTAAAATCCCCGCGAGCCGTGAAGTAACAAGCGGTCCGAAGTGGCGCGAAGGGGCTTGCGGCGGAAAGCCGCCCGCAAGCCGGTCAGGAGAAAGGCAGGTCCAACCAGGCGATGGGAGCGATCCGATGGCCTCCCCGTTCGACGTTGCGCGGCGGGCTGTTGCCGGCCAATCGGCCGCTGCGGCTGGCGGCGGTGCTGGCGTTGTCGTATCTGGCGGTCTGCGCGCTGTACATTCGCGTTTCGACGACGCTGGCCGCGCGGTTCGCCGAATCGCTGGTGGAACTGGAGCGCCTGGAGCAGCTCAAGGGTTTGGCGTTCATCGTCGTCTCCAGCCTGGTGTTCTTCGGGATCGCGTATTACCTGCTGCGGCGCATTTCGCTGGGGGAGCTGGAAATCGAGCGCAACCGGCAGGCGCTGCTGACGGCTGGCCGGCGCGCGCTGGCCGGGGCGCTGGCCTCGTCGATCGCGCACGACATGAACAATCTGCTGATGGTGACCGACGTCGACAGTCTGGAGCTGGCGCGGGGCGCGCTCCAGGGGCCGGAGACGCCCGAGCAGGTCGGAGCGCGGGTCAACGGGTGCGTGCGCGATCTGATGAAGCTCTCCCGCCGGCTGATGACGATCGGCAGCGACCGGTCGCAGTACCGTCCGCGGGGGCTGGATCTGGCGGCGTGTGTGCGCGATACGCTGGAGTTCGCGCGGATCCACAAGCGGGTGAGGCGCTGCGCGCTGGAGTACGCGGGGCCAGAGGTGCTGGGGTTCGTTTCCGATCCGGTGGCGTTGCAGCAGATGCTGCTGAATCTGCTGTTGAACGCGGCGGACGCGATGGGAGGCGAGGGTCGGATCCTGGTTGAGCTGAAGGAGCGCGCGCCGGGGGTGGTGCTGCGGGTGCATGACAGCGGGCCGGGGATCCCGCCGGACAAGCGCCAGGCGATCTTCGACGCGTTCTACACATCGAAGGAAAGCGGGGCCGGGCTGGGGCTGTTGTCGGTGCGGTCGTGCGCCGAGCTCCATGGCGGCCGGATTCACGTGGGCGAATCCGCGCGGCTGGGGGGCGCGCTGTTCGAGATCGAGTTGCCGCCGTGCCAGGCGGTCGGGATCGAGCAGGATCAGTAATACATCCAGTGGCGCGCGGCGGTGCGCGGCTGCTCGGTCTTCGGGTTGTCGAAAGTGAACGGGGCGCTGGCGGCGGTGAAGCTGGAGCCGTCCCAGTTGCCGCCGGTGACGACCGCGCGGAGCTGGGTGCCGTCGGGCAGTTCCTGCCAGATCCACTCGCGGTGCTCGCCCAGGTTGTCCATCCACTCGGACTGCTGCAAGACCTGCCACTGACCGTCGACGAGGTGCTGGATCTGGACGAGGACCTGTTGGGTCGGCGCCGGGGGGAGCCAGCGGATGTCGATCGGTTCGCCGAAGGCGACATCCTCGCCGCTGGCGGGCGACAGGATGGTCAGGTCGCTCAGGGGAGTCGCCTGCGAAGTGTGGAAGGCTTCGGTCCAGGGGCCCTCGTTGCGCTGGCTGTCGGAGATCGCAACGCGGTAGTAGCCGGGTTTGTCGGCGGGGATTTCGAAGCTGGTCACGTAGCCGAGCCAAGCCAGGCGGGTGTAGTCGCAGTTGGGCCGGGGGCTGTAGTGGATGACGTAGTTCCAGATGTCGCGATCGTCGGTGTGGCCCCAGGTCAGATAGGTCTTGCCGCTGAGGGAATGGTGGATGAGGCGTGG
>MVZB01000425.1 GCA_002068205.1 candidate division BRC1 bacterium ADurb.BinA292 | reverse complement strand
GACGATCGCGACGGGGTCGGGCAAGGCGCCGGACACGGCCCGCCGCCAAGAGATCGAGACCGTCGTCCGCAAGCCCCTGCGGGCGCTGACGGCACGGGCGCGGGCGACTACTTCGCGAGGAAATCCTTGAGCACGAGGACGATCACGGAAGACCCGCGCGATCCGAATTCTCGGGACGGGGAGGAATAGTGGGCAGGCGATCCCAGGCACGGGAGCGGTGGCCCAAGCGGCACGATGCGCCAACACGGCACACCCTGCGCGTCTGGATCTGCGCCGACTGCCAGGCGCGCGGCTGCCAGCTCATCACGTGTGTCGACGGCACGCAGCGCTGCGCGACCTGCAAGGCCGCATTCGACAGGCAGCGGGATGCGATGCAGGGAGCGCCCCGCCCGGCCCAGTCGCCGATCGTTCCGGCTGGTCAACTCGTGACGCCTCCGCGCGTCGGCTGAAAAGGAGATGCTCACATGCCACAGACTATCAGCAGCGCGCCGCGTGAGTGGTATCGCATCCAGGCGAAGGCCGAGGAGCCGTCCCTCGTTGAGATCGATATCTACGACTTTATCGGGGACTGGATCGATGGATACTGGGGGTTCGGCATCACGGCCAAGCAGTTCCTGGATCAGTTGGCCAAGATCCCCGACTCGGTGAAGACGGTCAAGATCAGGATCAACTCCCCGGGCGGCGACGTCTACTCGGCAACCGCGATCGCGAATCTCCTCCGCGATCAGCAGGCATCCAAGGGCCGGACCGTGGAGGTCGTCATCGACGCCATGGCCGCCAGCGCCGCCACGATCATCACGAGCGCTGGCAGCGAGGGGAAAGTGTCCATCGCCGACAACGGGCTGATGTTCGTGCACAACCCCTGGACCATCGGGATCGGCAACGCCAAGGAGCTCCGCAGAGCGGCCGACGATCTGGACAAGATGGCCAAGACGATCGTCACGGCCTATCAGTGGCGCTCGTCACTGTCTGACGAGGAGCTCGCCGCGCTCATGGATGCGGAGACCTTGATGGACGCTGACGAGGCCATCAGTCGGGGCTTCGCGGATGGAAAAATCGCGGGTCTCCCCGCCATGGCGGCCGCCTTCGATCCGCGCGGGCTGCCGACCGTGGCCAATCTGCCGGAGAGGATCCGCGCCAAGATCGAGGCCATGATGCAGCAGCCCGCGCCTGAGCCTCCGAAGCCACAGCCCGCCGAGGCCGGCGCCGTCCTCTCCGCCTGCGAGACGGCGGACTGTCTGGCGCTCGCGCGCGGTCTCATCGAATCCGCCGCCACCATGGAGCGGGTGACGGCGGCGATCCAGGCGGAGCAGGCGGCGCGATCCGCGCGGTCCGAGCGCGAGAGACAGATCCGTATGCTCTGCGCCATGGCGAAGCAACCCGAACTGGCCGATGACTACGTCTCCGGCGGCATGCCGGTGGACCTGGTCAAGCGGCAACTCGCCATCATCACGGCCAAACAGGACAAGATCGAAATCGACGCGAGCCTCTCGCCAGACGCGGGCGGGGCCGCGAATCAGGCGCGTCTGAACCCCTCGGCGATTTGGGCCGAGCGCCGTGCCCGCGTAGGGCAGAGAGGAGCGTGAGCGATGACTGCGTTGGTGGAAGGACACCACACGGGGGAGTTCATCCTGTCGGAGGCGAACGGGAGTCTCAGCCGGGAGACGGTCACCGTCGTCGTGCCGGCTGGGACCACCCTTCCGGCCGGCGCCGTCCTGGCCGCAGGCGTTGGGGGCTACGCACCGATCGATGAGACGCTCGCGCCGGCGACGGCGGTGGGGATCCTCTACGGACCCTTGACGAACGGCGGCGAGGAACCGGCGGCCATGACGGGGGTCGTCATCGACGCGATCGCCGAGGCGCGCGGCGCGGA
>MVZB01000424.1 GCA_002068205.1 candidate division BRC1 bacterium ADurb.BinA292 | reverse complement strand
GTCATGGTCATATGCGCGTGAATTCCATCTCGAGCATGTGCGCCAGCCGCTCCAGAGAATCGAGGCGCCGGCCGGGGATCCGCGTCAGGTGATGCGTTCCGCCGGCCCGACTGTAGCGATCCAGCAGGGGGCCGAGCTCGCCCTTGACCGCGATCTTGAAATGGGGCGAATCGTAACGTTCGCCCAGATTGAAATCGAGCACGTCGGCCTCGAACGCGATCAGGCCGAAACGCCCGTCGCCCCGGACGGCGACATTGACCAGCGTGGTCGGCCCCGGCGCGTAACGGAACAGCGGCAGCAGAAAGGGGCGCCCCTTGCCGAACGTGTAGGGGACCTTGCGCAGGACGGGCCGCTCCCCGGGGCGCGCCAGCCGGTAATTCCCCTCGCCCATGTGGCTCATGAAGACCTGGTTGTGCTCGAAGTCGGCGGTGAACATCTCGCAGAAACCGGCCGGTCCATACAGCCGGCCGAGCAGGCCGTCGAGCGCCGCCATCGTCACGTCGCCCTCGCCGGCGTAGCCGCGGCCGGCGGCGATCAGATGATTGACGCCGAGGAACGGGCAGGTCTCGATGCGCGGGTCCTCGCCGAAGACGCCGAAATGCATGGTGAAGGCATCGACGCCATGGGCTTCGACGACGCGGCGCAGCGCGATAGCCAGCCGCGCCGACCGGCGGTGGTCCTCGTCCGTCACATCGGGCTCAACGGCGAATCGCTCGCGATCGGCCTCGATTTCGGCGGCCAGTTCCGCCTCGCCGACCCGCGCCTGCGCCTCGGCCAGTTCGGCCAGCGTGAGCGGCTCGACCGCCGGCCCCCACCGACTGATCAGCCCCACTTCGTCGAAGGTGAAATCGCCCATCCCGGCGAACGGCCGACCCATCAGGCCGACTTTCATCCGCCGGCTGAGCGCCACGCCGTGGGCCGCCTTCAGCCAGTCGGCCAGCTCCGCCAGGTGGGCCTCATTGCGCCAATGCCCCGAGACCAGCCCGAAAGTCCGCCCCGTCCGCCGCAGGCAACTGCACAGATCCTGCACCCCATGCATCCCGTGGTTGGCCATCATCCGGTCCGCATCGAAGCCGTCGTCGATGCTGCCCAGATCCTGCGTGTTCCAGATGACCAGCGGCAACGGCGTCCGGAGCAGCGCCGGCAGGCTGGCCAGCGAGAGGGAATAAGACTGCAGGACGACGACCAGCACGTCGGCGCCCGCCGCCTGGATCCGGGCCACCGTCCGCTCGACCTCCTCGCGATTGCAGCACAGGTCGTGACCGACGACCTCGCCGTAGCGGCCCAGGACCTCGACCCGTTGAGCGTGCGACGCGCGGTAGGCGGCGAGCGCCTCGGGGACGACCTTCCGATAGAGATCAAGCGAGAGGCTCAGCAGGCCAAGCCGCGGCGGCGCCGGCGGCTCACCCTGCTCGATCGCGTCCTGCTCAATCGCTTGCGGGTCGATGACGGTGCTCATACAAAGGTCCTCACTCAGATCTCGGCTCTCGGCGCGTCTTGAGTCCGGGCAGTCCGACAGACAACAGGGCCTGACGCGACATCAGGGACAGACGGCTCACTCCGACAATCGGCGCGTGCTCTGGCGTTCCATCAGACGTACCGGCGTCAGGATCCGTTGCGCGTGGAAATCACGGTGCTGCAAGTGGTCCAGCACCTCGCGAATGGCCACCTCGACCAGGGTCGGGATGGGGTAGTTGATCGTCGTCAGCGCCGGCATCATGAAGCCCTCGGGGTAGAAATCGTCGAACCCGACGATGCTCACATCCTCCGGCACCTTGAGCCCGTGGGCGGCGCACGCCCGCATGGCGCCGATCGCGATCGAGTCATTGGCCGCGAAGACGGCGGTGGGCGGCGCGGCGAGCCGCAGCAGCCGGCCCA
>MVZB01000423.1 GCA_002068205.1 candidate division BRC1 bacterium ADurb.BinA292 | reverse complement strand
CCCGATGAGGCGGGCCGGTGAGCGCGCGCGTCCCGATCCACCGCCGCCGCCGCCTGCAGGCCGGCGTCAACCTCACGCCGATGCTCGACGTCATCTTCAATCTGATTTTCTTTTTCATCCTCGCGACGACCATTCGCGAGGAAACCTTCGAAATGTCGATTCAGTTGCCCGAGTCCTCGACGGTCACCGCGGCCGCCGGCGAGACGATCCCGCACGTGGCGGTCAGCGCGGCCGGCGACATCTTCTACGGCGACCGCCGCGTCGTGGAGGAGGAACTCGAGCTCGAAATGCGCGCGCTGGCCGGCGAGGGGCAGCGCGCCGTCCTCGTCCGCGGCGACACGGCCGTCAACCTCGGCCGCGTGATCGAGGTCTTTGACATCTGCCGCCGGGCCGGTCTGGTCGAGGCCCAGCTCGAAACCCGCCCCCCCGCGCCAACCTCCCCCTGACCTCCCCCGAATTCGTCCCTCGTCTCTCGTCCTGCTCCTCGCCCAAAGCGGCCCCCCGCAGAATTCGGCTCTCGTCGCTCGTCCTCGACTCTCGAAATCCCTCTATCTTCTTCTATTCCCGTGGTGGCCCCCAGCTCACTGCTGACCCCCTGCACCCGGTCTGTCCTCGGCGTCTCCGCGTCTCTGCGTGAGAACTGATTCCGTCCGGAGAAGAAGCCGGCTTCACAGACAGACTCGCTCGCCGGAACAAGAAGCTCACGCCGAGACGCGGAGAATCGGTTTGCCAGAAAATCCGGTTTTCGTCGCTCGTCCTCGGCTGACGAAGCCCCCGGAATTTTCCATTCGGCCTCGAATTCCAAGCGTATCTCCCCGTCGAATAAAAGATATGAGGATCATAATATGTTAATATTCCTTGCCTTGCGCCGCGTTTCGTTCTCTAATGGTCGCCCGGCGACGGGGCGGGCTCAAGTCTCTTCCGCCTCGCTCAACCGGCGCGTGGCGGTGGCGCGCGCGTTCGACCGGCCGCTTGCTCTCCCCCGCGCTGCGTCCCCCCAAGGCGGCCTCAACCACTTCCCCGGCGCTACCCTCTCCGAAGGACCCTCACCATGGATCAGATGCTCACCCTGCCCGGCGACGACATCCGCCAGCTCATGTGGCGTTTCAGCGATCGATTCGACTACCAGATGCTGATCCAGGCGACGCGGGCGGTGGCCCGCGGGCCGGTGGCGCGACTCGTGGCCGAAGGGGCCCGCAACACGCACGAGTGGACCGAGGCCAAGCGCGGCCTGCTGTCGGCGTTCGACGACGCCGGCATCACCGCCGCCGGCATCGATCCGGAATTCGGCGGCTACCTGGCCGGGCCGAAAAACTTCGTGCTGGCGATGCTGGCGTTCGAACTGGCGTGGGTCGATGCCGGCGCGGCGACATGCAGCCTGGCCGGCGACCTGGCGCTCGCGCCGATCCACCAGCGCGGCACGCCGGAACAGAAAGCGGCCTACATGAGCGCCGTCGTGCCGGGCGCGGCGCGGCGCCAGCGCGGCGCGTTCGCGCTGACCGAGCCGATCCCGTTTGTCGGCGTCGATACGGGCGTCCTGGGCGGAAAGATGCGGATCCATGACTGGCCGGCGGATGTGGAGCCAACCCTTGAAGTCGAAAAGCGCGGCCGGTTCATCACCAACATGGGTTTCGCCACGTTCGTCACCGCGGCGGTCGAGTCGGACGACCCGCGCATCAAGGGGAGCTGCATGGTGATTCTGGAGGAGACCGACCCCGGCCTGTTCGACCGCGGCCTCCCGACGCGCAAGCTCGTCCACCAGCTCTCCTCGACGCGCGACCCCATTCTCAACCTGCGCGTGCCGGCCAGCCGGATCATCGGCGGCTACACGGTGCGCGACGGGGTCCTCATTCCCAACTACACCCACGGCGAGGTGATCGAGGCGGTC
>MVZB01000422.1 GCA_002068205.1 candidate division BRC1 bacterium ADurb.BinA292 | reverse complement strand
GGCGCGCCGGCGGCGGGCCGCGGGAGTGGCGCCTCTTCGGGCTGCGCGTCGCGGGCGGCGGCGCACCGCCGGCGGCGGCAGAGTCGTCCGCGCCGGAGAAGCCGGCGGCCGAGACGGAGACGGAGCAACCATGATCATTCGCGATCCCATCGAGTTTCCGAAACCGTCGAGCGGCTGGGTCAGTTTCTGGCGCTGGATCGCGGCGGGCGCCCAGGACGTGGGACGCGCGACGCTGCTGATCCTGCGCGCGCTCGCTGGCGCGGCGCGCCTCTTCTCGAAGCGCGGCCGGCCGGCCTTCGCCGAACAGATGTATACCGTGGGGATCGGCAGCCTGCCGATCATCACCGTGGTGGCGCTGTTCACGGGGATGATCCTCGCTCTGCAGACGGGTCTGGAACTGCGTCGCTTCAACCAGGAGATCTACATCGGGTCGGCCGTGATGGTGTCGATGCTGCGCGAGATGGGGCCGTTGATGTCGGCGCTGATCCTCTCGGCGTGTGTCGGCTCGTCGATGGCGGCGCAGATCGGCACCATGACGGTCAACGACGAGATCGCCGCGCTGGAGATGCTGTCGATCGATCCGGTGCGCTTCCTGATGACGCCGCGGATTTGGGCGATGGCCGTCATGACGCCGCTGCTCTCTTTCTACACCTGCATCGTCGGCGTCATGGGCGGCGCGTTGATCGGCAGCACCCAGTTGAACATCCAGTGGACGCAGTATTTCGACGTGGCGCTGAAATTCGCCCGGGAGAAAGACCTCTACGTCGGCCTCTTCAAAGCGTTGATCTACGGCCTGGTGATCGCGGGCGTCTCGTGCTACGAGGGGTTCACGACCACCCAGGGGGCGGTGGGGGTCGGCCGGGCGACGCGCGGTTCGGTCGTCAAATCGTTTCTGCTCATCCTGGTGCTGGGGTATTTCGTCACGCGGGGGTTCTACAACGGATGATTCGCTTTGAACATGTCGTCAAACGCCTCGGCGGGCGCGTGATCCTCGACGACCTCTCGTTCGAGATCGCCAAGGGGGAGGTCTTCGTGATCGTCGGTCCGTCGGGCACCGGCAAGAGCGTGACGCTCAAGCACATGGTGCGGCTGATGTCGCCGACGTCGGGGACCGTCTGGCTCGGCGACCAGGCGATCAGCCGCGCCGACGGCGCGGCGCTGCAGCGGCTGCGCGAGCGGTTCGGCTACCTTTTCCAGGGCGGCGCCCTGCTGGGATGGATGACCGTGGCCGAGAACGTCGCCCTGCCCCTCGAGGAGAAAACGGGGATGGCGCCCGGCGCCATCGACGCGCGGGTCGCGGAGGTGCTGGAGATGGTCGGGCTGGAGGCGGACGGCGGCAAGCTTCCGGCCGAGATCTCGGGCGGCATGCAGAAGCGGGCCGGCCTGGCGCGCGCGATCGTGCGCAACCCCGAGATCGTCCTCTACGACGAGCCGACTTCGGGACTCGACCCGGTGACGTCGCGGACCATCGACCGCCTCATCAAGCACCTGAACGCGACGCTCGGCGTGACCAGCGTGGTGGTGACGCACGACCTCCACAGCGCCCTGTCGATCGGCCACCGCATCGCCATGCTCTACCAGGGCAGGATCGTCGAGCTGGCCGGTCCCGAGGCGTTCATCGAGTCGCGGGATCCCGAGGTGCGGCAGTTTCTGGAGGCGCAGTTCATTACCAAAACATGGCGGAAGGACGGACGGGTATGAGTCAGAAAAACCAGGTCTTCAACGAAGTGGTCGTCGGCTTTTTCGTGTTGGCGGTCTTTGCGCTGCTGGTTTTCTTCACCATCGTCATCTCCGGTGTCGATCTGCTCAAGGGACGTGCCGACCGGATGTACACGATCCGCTTCGACTCCGTTGGCGGCCTCCGCATGCATGACAATGTGGTGGTGCGCGGCATG
>MVZB01000421.1 GCA_002068205.1 candidate division BRC1 bacterium ADurb.BinA292 | reverse complement strand
GCTGGCGGCGTCGATCTATCTGCGCCCGCCGGGAGAGGCCTGGTATCCGAGCTGCGCGTTTCATGCACTGACGGGCCTGCATTGCAGCGGGTGTGGGACGGTGCGGGCGCTGCATGCGCTGCTGCATGGCCACTTCGCCCAAGCGTGGGCCTGGAACGCGTTGACGGTGAGCCTGCTGCCGTTCCTGGCGGGCTGGGGGGTGGTTCAGCTCTGGAGGGCATGGTCGGGGCGGCCGGCATGGGGCGGGCGCATTCCGGCATGGACAATCTGGACGCTGTTGGCGATCATCGTCGCCTTCTGGATTTTGCGCAATCTCCCGTTCCATCCGTTCCCGCTGCTTGCGCCGCATCGGCTTCTCTGACCGCGAATGAAGCCGAGTCACACGCCCGACAGGAGCCGCGTGCCATGCCCGTTACGTTTCTTGAATTCACACCGCAGGACTATGATGAGGCGCTCAACTTCTGGCGTGCCACGCCGGGGATCGGCCTGAGCGAGACCGATTCGCGAGAGAATATCGAAGCGTTCATCCAGCGCAACCCGGGGCTGAGCTTTCTGGCGCGCGACGCCGGGCGGCTGGTGGGGACGGTGCTCGGGGGGCACGACGGCCGGCGCGGCTACCTGTATCAACTGGCGGTGCTGCCGGCCTACCGGGGCAAGGGGGTGGGGACGGAGCTGGTCGAGCGCTGCATCACGCGGCTGGGCGAGATCGGCATCCAGAAATGCCACATCATGATCTACGCGACGAACATCCAGGGCCAGACGTTCTGGGAATCGATCGGGTGGCATCGGCGGACGGAGATTCTGGTGATGTCGCGACTGACGAGCGCCGCGCCGTCGGACGATGTGTAAGCGCGAAAGGAATTCCGGATCACGAAAGACACGAAAGGCGCGGAAAGGGGCGATGGCCGAGGCTGCCGCGGCCCGGTGACGACTCAAGACGGATTTTTCTTAACCGATATGACGGTTTCCTCTTCCACCCACCCGCCCCTGGCGGCGGGGTAAGCAATCGCTTGACACGCTCGCGCCATCAAGCCAGACGCGCCTATCCCATCTCGCAAGTCACTTCAGGCAACTGGACGGCTCGAAAACCAACCTCGCCACGGGCCGGGCCGGTGTGGATGATGGAAGCCAGCCGGGCGTTGGCGCCGGCGATGCAGTTTCGACTCGGTTTGGACCGCTCCCATGGATCGATTTCTGATACAAGGCAACCGCCGCCTTTCGGGCGAAGTTCACGTCGGCGGGGCGAAGAACGCCGCGCTGCCGCTGATGGTTGCCTGCCTGCTGGCCGACGGCACATCCACCCTGTGCAACGTGCCCGACCTGCGCGACATCCAGACGATGGCCGGCGTGCTGGGCGAACTGGGCGCCCGGATTGACTACGAAGACCACCGGATGCGGATCGACGCGACCGGTTTCAGCAACCACGAGGCGCCGTACGACATGGTGCGCAAGATGCGCGCCTCGACCTACGTGATGGGCCCGATGCTGGCGCGGCTGAAACGGGCACGGGTGAGCTTCCCCGGCGGGTGCGCGATCGGCGCCCGGCCGATCGATCTCCACCTGCGCGGGTTCGAGGCGCTGGGAGCGAAGATCCAGATCGAGGGGGGCTACGTGGTCGCCGACGGCGCCAACATGAAGGGCGCCGAAATGACGCTGGAAGGCCCGCATGGAAGCAGCGTCGGGGCGACGATCAACGTGCTGATGGCGGCGGTGCTGACGCCGGGGCGCAGCGTGATCCGCGGGGCGGCGCTGGAGCCCGAGGTGAGCGAAGTGGTGCGGATGCTGAACCTGATGGGGGCGCGCATCGAGGGGGCCGACAGCCCGACGCTGGTGGTGGAGGGGGTCGAGGCGCTGCGGCCGATCTATTACTCGACGATCCCGGACCGGATCGAGGCGGGGACGTTCCTGCTGGCGGGGGCGGTGACGCGCGGCGACGTGCTGGTGCGCGGC
>MVZB01000420.1 GCA_002068205.1 candidate division BRC1 bacterium ADurb.BinA292 | reverse complement strand
ATGTGCAAGCCGCCGCCGGTCCGGCCGAGGGCCCGGCCCGCGCGCGCGGCGGTCAGGAACGGAGTGAAGTGGCGCGCCCGCCCCGCGGCGGCGGCCGGCGGGCGGCGGCGGGCGGCGGAACCGGGGCGCCGCTGCCCCAGCATCAAATCAACCCCCACCTGCGCGACGACGCGCTCTACTTCACGCCGACGCGGGCCTACCCGCGGGTGGGCGACCGGTTCATTTCGACGATCAATTTCTTCAAGAACGACAAGGGGCCGGTCGAGGCGCTGGACCTCTGGATCAAGTATGATCCGCATCTGCTGGAACCGACCTGGGTGGACCTGAGCCCGGCCGGCGCGGGCGCGGAAGCGGGGCTCGAAGCGCGGGTCTGGCGCGAAGAGGGCCGGCTGCGGATTGCGGGACAACTGCCGGCGCCGCTGGTCGAACAGATCGAGGAGCTGGCGCGGGTCCACTGGCGGGCGCTGGGGCCGGCCGTGCAGACGCTGATCGAGTTCGAGGCGCCGGCGGGGGCGACGACGGCCGTCTATTCCGGCGGCCGGAATCTGGTGCAACCGTCCAACCTGGGCAATCTGTCGCGGCTGAGCATGGCGATTCGGATCGGCACGGAAGAGACGCCCGAGCCGGGCCTGCGCCTGATGCGCGAAGTGCGCGAGACGCTGGAGACGGCCAGCCTGCCGCGCGAGGAGAACCGCGTCCGGCTGGCGCTGGTCGCGCCGAAAACGCCGCTGGGTGAACCGGAGCTGGTCGCGACGGGCGAAATCGGGCTGCTGGATGTGGTGCTGCTCAATCCTGACAAGGAGCTGATCGACGAAGTGCGGTTCCGGCTGCGCTACGATCCGAACGCGGTCAAGCTGCTCGACGCCGATGAAGACAACTACATCACCCAGGGAATCAACATTTTCGACGGGGATTTTCACGAGGAATTCCCGTTCGATTTCCATGGCCGGAACGAAGTGGATCCGCATCTGGGAGCGATCACGTATCATGTGGGATCGCAAACGGCGCCGCTGGCGTACCCCAGCGGGACGATCGCGCGCATCGTGTACCGGATGGAGCGCGAGGCGGGGCAGGCCCTCTTCTGGTTCGAACGCGAGGAGCCCGAGACCGGGCGGTTGTTGACGGACGTTTCGCGCGCGGGGATCAGCCTGCTGGGGGCCGAGCCGGCGGTGGCGCGGGCGGCGCTGCACGGGACGGCGGTGACGGTGGAACCGCTGGTCGGCGCGCCGGCGCCGATGCCGTGACGGGCGGTCAGACTTTTTTTATGCGATTGCGGACGAAATCGGTCAGCACGAATTTTCCCAGGTTGTCGAGATCGGCATAGAACGCGCGGCCCTTGTTCGCCTCGGTGAGCCGTTCGACGAACTGCTTGAGGTAGGGGTCGGAGGTGATCATGAACGTGGTGATGATGATCCCCTTGCGGCGGCAGGCCTGGGCCTCCTCGACCGTCTTGTTCACGATCCGCGCGTCGAGTCCGAAGGAATTGATGTAAAGCTTCTTGCCGACGTAGATCGCGCTGGGTTTGCCGTCGGTGATCATCACGATCTGTTTGTTCGCGTGCTTCTTGCGGGCGAGGATCTGCTGCGCCAGCTCCAGCGCCGCCTTGGTGTTGGTGTGATACGGTCCCACCTGAACGTAGGGGAGTTTGCGCGGGTCGACCTCGAATGCCTCGTCGCCGAAGAGGATCACGTCGAGGGCGTCCTTCTTGTAGCGGGTCTGAATCAGTTCGGTGAGGGCGAGGGCGACCTTCTTGGCCGGCGTGATGCGGTCCTCGCCGTAGAGGATCATCGAATGCGAGATGTCGAGCGCGAGGACGGTGGCGCTGCTGGTGGCCTGTTCCAGCTCGTAGACCTGCAGGTCGTCCTCGCTCATATCGGGCGAGTCGGAGCCGGTGCGGCGCAGGGCGTTGGTCAGGCTGCCGAGGCAATCGATGTCCTGGACGCGGTCGCCGAAGCCGAAGGGGCGGGTCTCGGGG
>MVZB01000419.1 GCA_002068205.1 candidate division BRC1 bacterium ADurb.BinA292 | reverse complement strand
CATCATCCGGCGCGGGGGGCGGGGGCGGCTCTTCCGCCGGTTGCGCCGCCTCCGGTTCCATTCCTGGTTCTGCCTCCGGTTCGGGCGGGGCGGCGGCCAGCCGGTCGTAAATCCGGCGGGCGAGGTCGGCCGGCATGCGATCAACGGCCGCGATCTGTTCGGCGGTGGCTTCCTTCAGCTTGCGGAGGGAACCGAAATGCCGCAGCAGGGCGCTGGCGCGGGTCTTGCCCACGCCCGGAATTTCCTCGAGCAGCGAGCGCAGATTGCGCCGGCCGCGCAGTTCGCGGTGATAGGTGATGCCGAAGCGGTGGGCTTCGTCGCGCAGGCGCTGGAGCAGGTAGAGCGCGGGCGAAGTCGATTTGAACGTGACGGGGTTCTTCCGGCCGGGCAGGAAGAAGCGCTCCTCGGTGCGATAGATTTCGTCGCCGCGGTGCTTGACGCGGCTCTTGGCCATGCCGACCAGCGGGATGCCGGTCAGGCCGAGGTCCTCCATGACCTGGACGGCGACGGCGAGCT
Organism: candidate division BRC1 bacterium ADurb.BinA292; assembly: GCA_002068205.1. GTDB lineage: Bacteria > Sumerlaeota > Sumerlaeia > MVZB01 > MVZB01 > MVZB01. The sequence continues at coordinate 1,463 of MVZB01000419.1, read as the reverse complement.
GGCCCTTGCCGCCGTCGATGACGACGAGGCCGGGGGGCGGTTCGGTTCCCTCGGCGACGCGGCGAAACCGGCGGGTCAGCATTTCGTTCAGGGCGCCGAAATCATCCTGACCCGTCAGCGACTTGATGCGGAAACGGCGGTAGCGCGCCTTGTCGGGTTCGCCGCCGCGGAACGTGACCATCGAGCCGACCGTGGCGAACCCCTGAATCGTGGAGATATCGAAGCATTCGATGGGGTCGGGCGTGGCCTCGAGGTGGAACTTTTCGCGGATTTCGCGATGGATTTCCTCGATCGTCTTCTGGCCGGAGAGGTGCTGCTCGAGCAGACGGTCGGCGTTTTCGCGGGCGGTCTCGACGAGGCGGAGTTTTTCGCCGCGCTGGGGGGCGACGATCTGGACGCGCGCTTCGCGCCGTTCGGCGAGCCATGATTCGAGGAACCCGGCGCCGCGCGGGGCGGGATCGACGACCAGTTCGCGCGGCGGGGCTTCCAGTTCATAGTAGCGCGCGATGAATTCCTCCATCAGATCCTCGCCGGGCCGCTCGTGGTCGCGCACCAGGAACGGCCGGCTGCTGACGAGGAGGCCGTTGCGGTAGACGAAGACGACGAAGGCGCCGTAGCCGCCGCGCCGTTCCAGAACAATCACATCGCGGTCGGAGCCTTCGTGCTGGTGCACGGCCTGGCGCTCGGTGGTCGCCTCGATCGCGCGGAGCCGGTCGCGCACGACGGCCGCCTGCTCAAACTCCATCGCCTCGGCGTGGCGCGCCATGCGCTCTTGCAGCATCCGCACCACCTCGCGCGTCTTCCCCTTGAGGAAGAGGATCGTGCCCTCCACCAGTTCGCGGTATTCGTCCTTGTCGACCGGTTTGACGCAGGGGGCGCAGCAGCGGCCGATCGCATGCAGCAGGCAGGGGCGCGTCCGGTTGCGCAGAACGTGGTCGGTGCAGGAGCGGATGGGGAAGACGCGCTGGAGTTGGCGCAGGGTCTCGCGGACGCCATGGGCCGAGGCATAGGGGCCGAGGTAGACGGCCTTGTCGCGGCGGGCCTCGGCGCGGCGGCGCATGACAACCGCGCGCGGCCACTCGTGGTCGAGGTTGATCCGCACGCTGACGTAGGTCTTGTCGTCGCGCAGACGCAGGTTGTAGCGCGGCTGATGTTTCTTGATCAGCGTGTTTTCGAGGAGGAAGGCTTCCTTCTCGTTGGCGGTGATGATCGTCTCGACGCGCTGGACGTGGCGCATCAGGAACTGGACGTTGAAGCGGGCGTCGCCCGAGCGTTTAAAGTAGGAGCCGACGCGCGCGCGCAGGTTGGCCGCCTTGCCGATGTAGATCGCCTTGCCAGCGGCGTCGCGCATGATATAGACGCCCGGCAGCGCGGGGATGCGGTCGATCTCCTCGGGCGTGATCCCCTTGCCGGGGATGACCGGCGGGTCGGCGGGGTCCGGCCCGGCGTCGGCGGGGGCGGCG
>MVZB01000418.1 GCA_002068205.1 candidate division BRC1 bacterium ADurb.BinA292 | reverse complement strand
CGCCGACGGCCGATTGCCCCGCCTCGAAACCGAAATGACCCGGCAGGATCGACTCCGGAACGATCCCGCACAGACCCGGGATGTCGCGCTGGTCGCCGCTCAGCGGCGCCACCATCATGTCGCATGTCGACGTGCCGATGATCTTGACCAGCACCCCCGGCTCAATCCCCGAACCGACAGCGCCCAGGTGCGCGTCGAACGCGCCGATCGCGACCGGCGTTCCCGCCGGCAGCCCCAGCCGCATCGCCCACTCCGCCGTCAGCCCCCCGGCCGCCTGCGAGACGTTCGCCGCCCGGTCCGGCAGCGTCGCCCGCACCCGCGCCAGCTCGGGGTCCAGCGCGCTCAGGAATTCCGCGTCGGGATACCCGCCCCACCCGGGGTTGAACATCGCCTTGTGCCCCGCCGCGCAGATCCCCCGCTGCAGCTTGCTCGGATGCTCGGTCCCCGTCAGCACCGCCGGCATCCAGTCGGTGTGCTCGGCCCACGTGTGGGCGGCCGCGAACACCCGCGGCGCGACCCGCTTGCAGTGCAGCAGCTTCGACCAGTACCACTCCGACGAATAGCCTCCGCCGCACTTGGCCAGATAATGCGGGCGCAGTTTCGCCGCCAGCTCGGTGATCTCCGCCGCTTCCGCGTGCGCCGTGTGATCCTTCCACAACCACGCCATCGCGTTGGGATCGTCGTTGAACTCCTCGGTCAGCGCCAGCGGCCGGCCGTCAGCGTTCAGCGGGATCGGCGTGCTCCCGGTGCAGTCGATGCCGATCCCGATGATCGATTCGGCCGTGAAGTCGGCCTGGCCCCGCGCCTGCTCCAGCGCCTCGTGCACCGCCCGCTCCATGCCGTCGAGATAATCCTGCGGATGCTGGCGCGCCAGGTTCGGATCCCGTCCGTCCAGGATCACCCCCTGCTGCCCGTGCGCATAGCCGTGCACGGCGGTGCCCAGTTCCTCCCCGTTGGCAACGTCGACGATCAGTGCACGCACCGAGTTGGTGCCGAAATCCAGACCGAGTGCGCATTTGCGGGCCATGGTCTTCTCTCCCTTGCCTGCGTTCACTGGCCGGGCGCCTGCCTCCCCGGCTCAGGCTTGATCACCGTAATTCCCTCTCGATCGCGCTTCCCCCGGCGCCTTCGCCGACCGGCGGCGGTCGCCGTCCCGCCGGCGGGAGCGGAAAATCCGTCTGATCCGACGGATTTCGAACCCTTGAAACCGTCCGTTACCCCGTCCCCTTGCCCAAGGACGAAGACGCTCGTGGTTTTAATTCTTTTTTGTCTCAGAAGCAAGTACCCAGGGCGCCGGGACGATCTCACCCATCCCCGTCTCTCTTCTCTCGTCTCGCGTTCTCGTCCTCGTCCTCGGCTCTCGCAAACGCACTATTCTTCCCGCCGCCGAACTTCATTCAATCGAACTTGTTTCGTATTTCGCCGCATCCCTTCCCGGCAGCAGGCCCCGCTCACCAGCCCCAGCATCACCCAGAATCCCCCCGCGCGCACCGGCCCGTGCAACGGAAAACTCGTCGCCAGCGAAATCCCGAACGCCGCCAGACACGCCCAGGCCGCGAGCAGAACCGGCCGCTCCCAATCCGGCCGCTCTCCCTCCGTCCCGGCGCGGAGGCGCCCCGCGACCCCCGCCAGCGCCGCCGCCAGCATTAGCGACAGCCCCAGCGCCGGCGCCAGCCCATACTCGGCCCACCATTGCAGCGCGTCGCTGTGCGCCTCGCCCACGTAGGTTCCGCTCAGCGCGTCGCTCAGCGCCCAGAACCCGATCCCCTCCTCCTCCGCCGCCGACCGGGCCAGTGTGTCGCTGAATCCGGCGGTAAACCGCCCCGGCCCGGTCCCCAGCACCGGGTTTTCCACGATCATCTGCGACGTGATCACCAGCAGGCCGATCCGGTGGCGGATCGACGGCGAGTGCGGATCGACCGCCTCGGCCAGTCGCGCCGGCAGCGTGCCCCCCCGCTCATCCGCGGGGATGAGCGCCCACA
>MVZB01000417.1 GCA_002068205.1 candidate division BRC1 bacterium ADurb.BinA292 | reverse complement strand
GGCGGGGGGGGCGTTTCGGGAACGCCAGGTGCCACCGCCGGCGAGGTCTCCTCGGCCGAGAAGATGTCGCCGAAGACATCGTCGAGATCGCCGCCGGGTTGACTCTGGGCCGTGTCGGGGGCCTGGATGCGCTGCGTGGCTTCGGGAGCGGCGCCGCCGACATCGCCGAAGATGTCATCCAGATTCATGTCGTCGACGCCAGTCGTCGCGCCGCCGGCGGCGTTGTTCGCCGGCGCCGCGCTGGGCAGGCCGCCGCTCAGATCGCCGAAGATGTCGTCATCGGCCGAGCCGCCGCCGGCCGAGGGGGCGTCCTCGACGCCGCCGAGCGGATCGAGCGAGGCCGGGCCGGCGGCCGCCGCCGGGGAACGCGGGGAGAAAATCTCCGACTCGGTGGCGGTGCCGCCGCCGCTGTCGAGCAATCCGCCGCCGCCGCTGTCCAATTCGCGCATGGGCCGGATCGAAGTGATTTCCTGAACCTTGCGCATCAGCTCCTTGTGTTGCGAGCGTCCGCGCAACCAGACAAACGCGAGCAGCGCGAGCAGGGCGGCCAGGGCGGCGCCGCCGGCCATGGTCAGCGTCTGCAGACGCTTGTTCACCGTGGAAGCCATCAGCTCCTGGTTCTGGGTGCGGATGTTGGCCAGTGAGGCGTTGATGCTGCCGAGGGCATCCTCGGCCGTCTGGCGATCGGCGGGGCTCATGCTCCAGATCTGATTCCAGAGGACGGCGGCCTGGATCAGCGACTCCTGATCGGCCGAGCCGGCCAGGCGCAGCGCGCGTTCCTTGAGCAGTTCAACCTGGCGCCGGGTCTCGGCCTGTTGGCCGGGGATCAGTTCGCCGGATTGCCGTCCGCGCAGCCAAGCGATCTGGTCATCGATGTAGAGGCGGTAGCGCAGCTTGTCCTGGGGATCGACCTCGTCGCGGATCCGTTGATAGATCTGGATCGCCTCGGCCCACTCCTCGGCCGCCTGATGGCGCTTGGCCTGGACGACGAGTTCCTCGATCTGCTCCTTGATCTGGCGGGCCTCATCGGCCTCGGCCTCGACCTGGTGCAGCAGGCCCTCGACCTCCTCGCCGAGCGACTGGAGACGCTTGTCCATGTCGATGACCTGCGGGGCCAGCTCATTGCCCGCCCGCAGGTTCTGGGTCAGCACGATGCTTTTGACGAGTTGATCCTTCTGTTCGTCGCTCAGATCGGCGAAATCCTCGGAACTGGCGAGGCGATCGGCGATCACCGATTCAATGCTGTCCTCCGGCGGCCGGGTTTCGGAGATCGGGCGGGGGGGCAGGGCTTCGCCCTGTTCGGAAAGCCGGCGCAGTTCGGCCGTGGCGTAGTCCATGCCCTTGATCCGGCCGAGGTTGGTGATGCCGTCGCGGTAAGTGTAGCGGCCGACCTGAACGAGGTACTGGCCCGAGACGGTTGCCATGCTGACGGGGCTGAAGCCGCTGGCTTCGAGCCGGCGCACCGCCTCGGCGGCGCGCTCGCGGTCGATGAAACGAATCAGGATGGTGTGACTGGCCGCGGAACTGGTGGTCGGGGCGAAAACCGACTGGCGCACCTGCGTGATGCCCTGGGGGAGCAGGCCCTCAGCCTCCAGACGGCGCATGGCCTCATTCGCCTGCCGTTCGGTGAGGAAGTGACCATAGAGAACACGGAAGCCCTCGCCTTGCGGTTCGACGAACAGGGGAGAATAACCCAGGTCCCGCAGCATCGATTCGAGGCGCTGGGCATCCTGCAACTGCGCGACGTTTTCACTGAAGACGATCCGGTAGACCGGCTGGTCGTTCTGAGCGTGGAGGTAGGAGGGTTGGGAGGCCCCGGCCGTCAGGAGGAAGCACAGCCAAGTCAAAGACCGGAGCCCAATCGCCCGGCACATCATAGACATTCCCTTTCTCGGGCCGACGGCGATGCGCGGCCTCACCTGCTTCTTGAGAGTTCGTAATCTGCCATTTAGGTGTCCCGCGACCCCGCAAGCCACCCCCCCCCGGAGGCAAAGAGGCGGGGCGG
>MVZB01000416.1 GCA_002068205.1 candidate division BRC1 bacterium ADurb.BinA292 | reverse complement strand
CACCCCCACCCGATCCTGCTCGCCGGTGCCGATGCCCACGGTCACCCCGTCCTTCACGTAGAGAACGGAATTGCTCGACACCCCCGCCTCCACCAACCACCCGAAGAGCAAGTCCTCCATCTCGGCCGCGGTCGGCTGCCGGGCGATGGTCACCTCACGCCCCTGCACCGTCGCCCGCGCCGGCTGCAGATCCGACGGACGCCGCGCCTGGGGCACAAACGAGGTCTGGAGGATCAATCCGCCATCGATCAGCGACTTGAAATCGACGCAGATTTCCCCGGCGAACTCCTGGAGCCGGCGCATATTCGCGACCCGCATCACGCGCAGATTCTTTTTTTTGCCGAAGACGTCCATGACGCCCGGCGCGAACTCCGGCGCCGCCACCACCTCCGCGTATTGCGCGGTGATCATCTCGGCCGTCTCCCGGTCCACTTCGCGGTTCAGCGCGATCGCCCCGCCAAAGGCCGCCACGCGATCGGCCATGTTGGCCCGGTGAAACGCCTCGGCCAGGGTCTTGCCCAACGCGACCCCGCTCGGATTGTTGTGCTTGACGATCACCGCACAGGGCCGGTCGGTGAAGTAGCGCAATATGTTCAGCGCATTATCGACATCCGTGAGATTGGTCTTGCCGGGATGCTTCCCCGACTGGAGCAACTCCACATCCGAAGCCAGGTAACGGCCCGGCTGAATCGTCCGCACCGAACCCAGCGTCAGGTTGCCGTTCACCAACTTGTACAGGGCGGCCTCCTGCCCGGGATTCTCGCCGTACCGCAGCCCTTTGTTCACCCCGTCGATCAACCAGGAAACCTTGGCGTAGCGCAGCGTCTCGCGCCGGGCGCCGTCGATAAAGCTGATCTCCATCTCCGGCGCGAAATGATCGTCCATGATGGTTTTATAGGCGGCCTTCAGATCGGATGTCGGCATAATCACTCTCCTGTGGGTTGTTCCGCGGCCCCGGCGTCGCGGCCGAAGCCGGGCAATTCCGGCGCATCGTCCGCCGGACCGTCATCCGGGGCGTTGAATTTATCGTATAAAGCGTCGAGTTTGGCGAGATAATAAGCGATGTTTTCGTCGCGCGCCGCGGGATCCGCGTCGCCGACCAGCCGGGCATGGCTGTGCACCGGCACATCGGCGCGGGCGCCGGTGACATAGTAGGAAACCTGGTCGCCCGCCCGATAGGCGCGACCCGACCGCAAAACCAGTTCATAGGCCGCATTGCGCGCGCGCGAACCTTTCCCGCGTTTGGCTTCATAGGTCGAGGGATGGTCCTGCAGGGTTTCCGTCTTGGCCAGCCAGCGCAGAGGGCGGGATCGGGTTCGAATCGCCTCGGCATATTCCGCCTTGAGCGCCGGAATGCGATCCTCGCGGCCCTCCAGCCGGCAGCCCAGCAAATCCCTCATGAAATCGCGCTGGAAAGGCTCCAATCCCCGCGATTTCAACGCCGCCCCCTTGATGATCAGCCCCCCTTCGGGAGTGGAGAGGGCGTAATTTTTCATCCGATGCGCATACATCGCCGGGTATATGCCGTCGAACTCCACCTCGATCCCCTCCGGCAGGGCGGAGCGAAACGCCGCCTGAAACGCCGCCGCATCGCCGGCCTTCGCGAAGGCCGGCGGCACATAATAAATGCCGTCCGTGTCGCTCTCGACCGGCTCCGCGCCCAGCCGGCGCAGGGTCGCCAGCATGTCGCTCATCAGCGCGCGCCCGTCCGCCGTCACCCGTTCGGCGACGTCGAAATCGCTGAACCGGGCCTGGCTGAATCCAAGATATCCATAAAACGAGTTGATCAGGATTTTATAGGTCGACTGCAGCGCGTCCCCATGCGCCCGCTCGGTGCCCGTCAACCCCTCCATCCGGCGGCGCGCCTCGAGCCGGAAGGTCCGCAGCCGGTCCAGCAACTGCAGAAAGACCCCGCGTTCGTCGCTGCGCGGCGCCAGGCGCCGGATCAGCATCAGCGAGGGATAGAGCGACCGGACATCGACGTGATGCACGTTGCGCACCAGGCCCCGTC
>MVZB01000415.1 GCA_002068205.1 candidate division BRC1 bacterium ADurb.BinA292 | reverse complement strand
CGTCCCCAGCGCGCGCCCCAGCGTCGCCGCCAGCGAGCGCCCGACCTGCTGCGGCGTTTCACTCAATCGGGCCGGCAGGTTCGCCCCGCCGCCGCCCGCCGGCTGCACCGCGCCGCGCCGCATCAGCGCCCCCGATGGCGCCCCCCCCTCCGGTCCCTCCAGCAGACCGACCGGCCGCGCCTCCGCATCGATCACCTCCGCATCGTCCTCCGGCGCCGGCAGCAGCCGCACGCCCGGCTGGTCGATCAGCCGCGGGTCGTTGCGCTCGATCCCCAGCACCGTCTGCGGGCTCAGGTGCGCGGCGATCTCGCGCGGCACCGGTTCGCCCCCGATCAGCCGGTGCTCGTGCGCCGCCTGCACCAGCCGCGGATCAACGACGAAGACAATCTTCTGCACCTGGGCCGGCGCCGGCTCCGGGCGCGGCCGGCCGTCCAGCCATTCCTTGCAATGGATGCACTTGACCGCCTGCGGCGGAATCACCCCGCCGCAAAACGGGCACGTCCGGTCCGGCCGGATCGTCCGCTGGATCGGCGCATTGCAGTACCAGCAGACCTTGCGGGTCTTATCGATCCGCCGCCCGCACTGGTAGCAGAACTGGACCTCCGCCTGCGCCATGGCAATCCCTTCGTCCGGCTCGCCGAATTGGCCGGAAACGAAATCCCGACCCTCCGGACAGAAGCGCTAACTTACGTCCCTTGCGTCTTCGGTCCAATGCGTCCATTGCTTCACAACGGCTCCTCCACCCCCCGGCCGCCGTGCCGCCCCGCGAACTCGCGCGGATCGCTCGCCACTTCCAGCGCCGTCCGGTAGTCCACCAGCCCCTCGTTGACCAGCCGGTTCAGCGAGGCGTCCATCGTGATCATCCCCTCCTCGGTCCCCGTCTGGATCGCCGAGAAAAGCTGGTTGTATTTCCCTTCGCGGATCAGGTTGCGGATCGCCCGGTTGCAGATCATGATCTCGCGCGCCGCGATCCGCCCCCGCTTGTTCTTCACCTTGAGCAGGCGCTGCGAGATCACCGCCACCAGCGACAGCGCCAGCTGCGAGCGGATTTGATCCTGCTGATGCGGCGGGAAGGCGTCGATGATCCGCGTCAGCGTCTGTGTGCAATCACCCGTGTGCAGCGTCGAAAACGTCAGGTGCCCCGTCTCGGCCAGCGTGATCGCGATCTGCATCGTCTCGGCGTCGCGCATCTCGCCCAGCAGCACCACGTCGGGATCCTGCCGGAAACTGTGACGCAACGCCGCGCCGAACGACAGCGTGTCCAGGTCCAGTTCGCGCTGCGTCACCAGCGCCTTGCGGTCCTCATAGTAATACTCGATCGGGTCCTCGATCGTCAGGATGTGGCAGCGCCGCGTCGCGTTGATGTAATCGATCAGCGCCGCCAGCGTCGTCGACTTCCCCGATCCCGTCGGCCCCGTCACCAGCACCAGCCCCTTGGATAGCTCCGTCAGCTTCTGGCACGCCGCCGGCAGCTTGATGTCCTCCATCGTCGGGATCCGCTCGGGGATCAGCCGGATCGCCGCGCAGAACTGCCCGCGCTCCAGATACAGGTTCACCCGGATGCGGCAGAACCCCTCCAGCCCGTGCGAGAAGTCCAGTTCGTGCGTCCGCTCGAAAATCTCAATCTGATCGGCGCGCAGCATCCGCTTGAAAAAGCGCCACATCACCTCTTCCGACGGCGTGAACCCCTTGACCTGATACAGTTCGCCGTCGATCCGCAGCCGCGGCGGCGACCCCGCCCGCAGATGAACGTCCGAGGCCTTCTCATCCAGCGCCTGGCGCAGCAGCATCACCAGCTTGTCGGCGTGCGACGAATCCTCTTCGCCCGGCGCGGAGGCCAGTGCCTCGCGCGCCGCCGCGCGCCGCCGCGTCGGCGGAATCGGCGTGCCGGCCCCTCCCGTCAGATCGTAGGTTTCGGGCTGGTGCAGGGGGCGATGGGTCGGGTTCATGGGCAGCGGCAGGGGGCTCGCGGGACGGCCCGCTTCGGCGCGGGGAGCGGCCATGGCATGGCGTGGCGG
>MVZB01000414.1 GCA_002068205.1 candidate division BRC1 bacterium ADurb.BinA292 | reverse complement strand
AGCGCAGGGCATCCTCGGTGGTGTCGGTCGTCAGGAGGGTTTGCGCCAGGTTGTTTTTTCGCGCAAAATCGTGCATGATATCGCCACGTTGCACGGCAATCGTTTTGCCGGGCAGGTCATCGACCGAAGTCAGCCCGGCGTGGGCGCCGCGGCGCGCGAAGATCGAGTGATACACGACGAGGTGGGGATTGGAAAAATCGACCTGCCGGGCGCGTTCGTCGGAATAAAACATCCCGGCGACGGCGTCGATCCGCCCGGTCTCGAGGTCATGGCGGACCGTCGACCAGCGGTCCAGGCGGATTTCGATCTCGAGGCCCATGACCTCGGCCACCGCGCGGATGAGGTCGCAATTGAAACCGCTCGGCTGACCGTTGGCATCGAGAAACTCGTAGGGACGAAAGTCGGCGTCGCCACCGATGATGAGCCGGTTGTCTGGATGACGCGCCGGCCGGAGATCGGGCGGCGGCGATGGTGCGGGCGCCTGCGCCGGGATCATCGCTCCGGCGACGATGCCCAGCGCCACTGCCATCCGCAGGATTGGCTGAAGCCTCATGATGACGTTCCCTCGAGGCCGAACAGAGGGCGGGCGTTTACGTGCCCGCGGGCGAAAACCATGGCAACCTGTCTTTCCCAATCAAGGCCAGTATAATGACTTTGTTCCCAAACGGCAATCGAATGACTCCAACGCAATACACGGTGCGGATACATCCATCGGGTCCGCTGGGGGGATACCTCCGGGTGCCCCCGTCGAAAAATTATACAACGCGCCTGATTCTGGGTGCGGCGCTGGCCGGCGGTCGCAGCCGGGTGATCCAGCCCGCGGCGAACGACGACGCGCGGGCGCTGGTGGCCTGCTGCCGTGTGCTGGGCGCCGCGATCGAGGAGGAGGAGGACGCGCTGGCGATCGATGGGGTCGGCGGGCGGCCGCGCCGGCCGGCGGGCGGCGTGCTCAATCCCGGAAACGCCGGGGCCGTGTTGCGCCTGCTGCTGGGGACGGCCTGCCTGGTTGAGGGGGGAGTGCGGTTCGAAACCGATTATGCCGAGTCGCTCGGCAAGCGCCCCAATGAAGATTTGTTGGCCGCGCTGCGCCAGCTCGGCGCGGGCGTCGAAGCAGTGGGACCCGAGGGGTGCCTGCCGATCCGGATCGAGGGCGGGTGCGGCCGGGTGCGCGGCGGCCGGGTGCGCGTCAGCGGGGCGAAAAGTTCGCAATTTCTCAGTTCGTTGCTCTACCTGACGCCGCACCTGGAGGGCGAGAGCGTGATTACGGTGGGCGAGCCGGGGGCTGACGGGGCGCCAGCCGGGCCGCTTGTCTCGCGGCCTCTGATCGATCAGACGATCGAGGCGCTGCACCGCTTCGGCTGGGTCGTGGAGGCGGATTTTGCGGCGTTGCGCTTCCGGGTCCCGGGGGGGCAGGCCGGGCGGGGCAGTGAAGTGCGCGTCAACGGCGACTGGCCCTCGGCGGCGGCCCTGATGGCGGCCGTCGCGACGGCAGGCGGGATGGCAACGCTCTATGGGCTGGAAGACGACGCTCAGGGTGAACGCCGCGCCGCCGACTGCCTGGCGGCGATGGGCTGCGAGTTTATCCGGCCGCGGGCGGGGGAGTTGATCGTCCATAGCCGGGGGGAGCTGCGCGCCGTGGAGTTCAACGGCGACCTGGCCACCGACGCCGTCCTGGCCCTGGCGGGCGCGGCCTGCCTGGCCGAGGGAACCAGCCGGTTTGACAATATCGGAAACTTGCGCCTCAAGGAGTGCGACCGGATTCGGGAACCGCTGGAAGAGCTCGCCAGGCTTGGGGTCGTGGCGCGCCATGGCGAGGACTGGATCGAGATCGACGGCCGCCCCGAAGGCTACGAGGGCGGAATTGAAGTGGATTCGCGCGGCGACCATCGCGTGGCGCAGATGCTGGCCATCGTCGGCCTGAGATGCGCCAAGGGACTGGCGATCCGGCGGGCCGAACACGTCAGCAAGTCATATCCGGAATTTTTCGAAGATTTAGCGAAGCTGGGAGCTCATGTGGCGG
>MVZB01000413.1 GCA_002068205.1 candidate division BRC1 bacterium ADurb.BinA292 | reverse complement strand
CCGGGTCGTCAACCAGCAGGAGTCGCAAAATGCACGAGGATCTCACCGACGGCGGGCCGGCTGAACGCGCGCCGGAAGCCCCGGCCGATCATCCGCCGGCGGTTGGACCGGCCCTCGGCCCGGAGCGCCGCCGCCGGCTCAGGCCGGGCAAGGCGGCGCTCATCGTAATCCTGATGTTGCTGCTGACGGCGGGCGTCGCGGCATGGCCGGTCGGCCGCTACCTGTTCCGCAAGAGTTTCGATCCGGTGCAACTGCGGCCGCGGGAGGATGAGACGCTCGAGCGCAAGCTCCGGGCGATCGGCTACCAGCCGGCGGACCGAGAGGGGGACCAGCCGCTCGAACCGGAGCCGTATCGCGAGGATGACGCGCTGCGCGTCGTTTCGTTCAGCGAACGGGAGCTGAATGCCCTGCTGGCGAAAAACACGGATCTCGCCCGGCGGCTCGCGATCGATCTTTCGGACGACCTGGTCAGCGCCAAACTGATCGTCCCGCTCGACGAAGACCTGCCGGTGCTGGGGGGCAAGACGCTGCGCGTCAGCGCGGGCGTCGAGCTGGCGTTCCGGGAGCGGCGGCCCGTCGTGATCCTGAAGGGGGTCAGCCTGATGGGCGTGCCACTACCCAACGCCTGGCTGGGCAACCTGAAAAACATCGACCTCGTGCGCGAGTTCGGCGACGAAGCGGGCTTCTGGAAGACGTTCGCCGACGGCGTGGATGCCATCGACGTCGAGGACGGGCGCCTCGTGGTCAAACTGAAGGAATGACCCGTTCCCCCGTCGCATAGGCCTCCGGCCCAGGCGCGGCGGTTGAGTCCCTGCTTTTCCGTTCGAAGTTTGCCATCGTCCATTGCCAATCGCGGAATGAACCGCGAAAATCGAAGGCGCGCCCGATCCGCCGGAGAGGGAGGGACCGGGCCGGACCGCCCTGGGGGAAACCCATGCCTGCATGAAACAACCGCTGACGCCGCGCCTGCTGATTTTCCTGACGGTGTTCGTCGATCTGCTCGGGTTTGGGATCATCATCCCGATCCTGGGTCCGATCGGGGCGGAGTATCTGCCGCCGGAACTGGCGGGGCGGGCTGTCGCGCTGCTGATGGCGTCGTTTTCGGTCCTGCAGATGGTGTGCAGCCCGTTCTGGGGGCGGCTCTCCGACAAATACGGCCGGCGACCGATCCTGCTGCTCAGCCTGTGCGGCTCGACGGCATCGTATGTGATCTTCGCGCTGGCGCCCAGTTTTGGCTGGATCCTGTTGTCGCGGATGCTGGCCGGGTTCTTCGGCGCCAACATCACGACGGCGATGGCGTATATCGCCGACATCACGCCGGACCGGGACCGGACGGCGGGGATGGGTCTGATCGGGATGGCGTTCGGGCTGGGGTTTGCGCTGGGGCCGGTGCTCGGCGCGGGGGCGTCGATTCTGGGGCAGACGCAGGGCATCCACCCGCAAGTGGTGCTGGGGGTGATGGCGGGCGCGATCTGCGGCCTGAATCTGGTGTGGGCGGCGGCGCGGCTGCCCGAATCGCTGCCGCCCGAGAAGCGCGGCCAGGTTTCCTTCCGGCGTTTCGCGACGCTGCGGCGGATGACGCAGACGCTGCGCCACGAGCTGGTCGGACCGTTGATTCTACTGTTTTTCGTGCTGACGTTCGCGTTCGCGAATGTGGAGACGGCGTTCGGGATCTTCGCCCGCTTCGAGCTGGGGATGGACCTGGAAGGGGGCGCGGGGGACGCGACGCTCGCCCCGCACGAGAACCCGATCTATACGCAGATCTACGCCCTGTTTGTGCTGATCGGGCTGGTGATGGCCGTGGTGCAGGGCTGGTTCATCCGCAAGGCGGTCAAGTTCGTGCCCGAGCAACTGTGGATTGTGATCGGCAACGGGATTCTGGCCGTCGGGCTGTTTTTCTTCCCGTTCGCGCGGAGCCCCGGCGACCTGATCCTGCCGGTCGTGATCCTGGCCGTCGGTCAGGGGATCGCCAATCCGTGCGTGCTGTCGCTGATTTCGCGCAATACGCCGGCGGACCGGCAGGG
>MVZB01000412.1 GCA_002068205.1 candidate division BRC1 bacterium ADurb.BinA292 | reverse complement strand
TGCCGCCGATATCGGCGGTGGAGAACCTCACGTTGCAGACGGCGTCGAATCCGCGGGCGCGCGCCTCGCTCAGCATTCGCACGACTGCCTCGCGCCGGGCGCGCGTCATCATGCCGCGAAAACTGCGGATTTCCCCGCCGAAGATCAGCCGCCACTTCGAAAGAAACGTCTTGAGGTAATCACTCGCGATGACCACCTGCCCCACCACCAGCGTCCCGCCGACAGCGCCCGGCGCGCGGCCCGGGAAGCGCCGCAGGTCGGTGCACAGCATCGGCCGCAGGGCTTGCTCGGCCTCGGCCAGCCGGCGCAGGTGCCGGCGCTCGGTCATCATCCCGCCGAACAGGCCGACCAGGATCAGCACGAAAAACCCCAGCAGCGACAGGAAGGCGAAGGCCAGCTCGATCATCGGTTCGACTCCGGCCCGTGGCCCTCGTACCACGCCTGACCTTCGGGCGCGCCGCCGGCGATCGGCCCGGCCTCGGGCACGGCGATGACGGCCGTTCCGTAGGCGTAAATCTCCGCCGCCCCCTGCGTGACGGCGCTCGTGCTGAAGCGCACGTTGAGGATCGCATTAGCGCCCAGCTGCTGGGCCTGCGCCATCATCCGGGCGACGGCCTCCTCACGCGCTTCGGTCAACAGTTCGGTATAACCGCGCAGCTCCCCGCCGACCAGGTTCTTCAGCCCGGCGGCAAAGTCGCGCCCGATGTGTTTGGCGCGCACCGTGTTGCCCTGCACCAGCCCGAGCACCTGCTGGATCACCATGCCGGGGATCTCCTCGGTATTGACCAGGATCATCGGATGACTGTTCACGGATCGGCCCTCGCTCTCCCGCGGGATTCCAGCTCCTCCGTATTATTCGCCGCGGCGGGAAAAAGACCAGCAGGAAGAAACCTGGTCGCCAGGGAGGCCCCCCCATCTCTTATGTCCCTCACCTCTATGTCCCTCGCGTCCTCTGTCCTTTATGTCCCTTCCCGAACCACGAACGACAAAGAACGAAAATAGCCTTGACCCCCGACCGCAGCGGCTATATCCTGTCATCCGGATATAAGGATGGAAACCGCGCCCCTCAGCTCCCTCTTCCGCACGTTGGGCGATTCGCTTCGCCTCCGCCTGCTGCATATCCTCTCGGTGGAAGAGCTGACGGTTTCGGAGATCGTCCGCGTCCTGGAGCTTCCGCAATCGACCGTCAGCCGCCACCTGAAGGCCCTGCGCGAGCGCGGCCTCCTGGCCGACCGTCCCGTCGGTTCGGCCACGTTCTATCGCGCCAGCCTCGCCGCCGAACTGGGCAACGGCGACACCCTGCTGCGCGATACGCTCGCCGCCATGCTCCGCGAGACGCCCCTCCCCCCCGCCGACCGCGCACGCCTGGAGCAAGTGCTCGCTCTGCGTGAGGCGGAGGGCGGCGAATTCTTCGACCGCATGGCGCACCTCTGGGATGCCCTGCGCGAGGCCTGTTTCGGCCCGACGTTCCACCTCGAGGCGTTCCTCCACCTGCTGCCCGCGCCGTGGCGCGTGGCCGACCTCGGCACCGGCACCGGTTACCTGCTGCCGGCACTCGGGCGGCGGTTCCGCAAGGTGATCGGCGTCGACCGCAGCGCTTCGATGCTCGAGCTGGCCGGACGCCGCGTGGCCGCAACCGGTCTGACCAACATCGAGCTGCGCGTCGGCGAGCTGGAAGGCAGGCTGCCGCTCCGCGCGGGCGAAATCGACCTGGCGGTCGCGATGATCCTGCTGCATCACCTGCACGACGTCGCGGCGGCGCTGCGCAGCATTCACCGCGCCCTGAAGCCCGGCGGCCGGCTCCTGCTCGTCGAGATCCTGCCGCACGAGAATGAAGCCTTCCGCGCGCGCATGGCCGACCGCCGCCCCGGCATCGACCCCGACCAGATGCGGCGTTGGCTGACCGAGGCCGGCATGCGCGAAATCGAGCGCTGGGACTACCCCTTCGACGCGCATCCCGAGCACGAACTGGCGCCGCTGCCCGGACTCTACGGGATGACGGCGGTGAAAGGCTGACGACTCCCGCC
>MVZB01000411.1 GCA_002068205.1 candidate division BRC1 bacterium ADurb.BinA292 | reverse complement strand
CCGCCATGCCGACGCGATGACGCCCGCGCCGCAGGTCGGGGCCGGGCCGCCGCCGCGCCAGGCGAGGACGGGTGAGGGGGATGCAGGAACGGGGAGGAGGGAATAACGGTCGACTTGGGCGGACCGGGCGTGTGTTTAGCCAAAAGTGGTATAATGCCTGGCGAGGCAACAGGAAATGTTATCTCGGGGATGCATCCCGAAATCAACCTGCCCCGCGCCGCCAATGAGGCCTTCTGTCGCCGCTGGTCGATCATCCGACTGGAGCTGTTCGGCTCCGTGCTGCGCGACGATTTCCACGCTGACAGCGATATCGATTTCCTGGTGACGTTCGCCCCCGAGAACCGCTGGTCCCTGCTCGAGCTGGTGACCATGGAACAGGAACTGAGCGCCGCGCTCGGTCGCAAGGTGGATCTGCTGGAGCGGGTGAGCGTCGAGCGCAGTCACAATCCGCTGCGGCGGCGCGAGATACAGTCTTCCGCCCGACCCATTTATGCCGCGTGATGCCGCCTCAACCACTCCGAATTACCCCAGTGTGGTTGGAGGCAGAAGATATTCGAGAGCCGAGGATGAGGGACGGGAGCCGAGAGCCGAATTATGGGCGGGCCCTTGGGACATTACGAGAGGACAAGGGACGAGGGGCGGAATTTGGTCGGGGGAGATCAGTCGAACAGCGGGGCGTCGGGGAAGCCGACGCGGCCGATCAGGGGGAGTTTGAGAGCGGGGCGCCACAGGTCGAGGCCCAGCGTCAGGCCGAGCAGGTTGGCCTCGATCCCTTCGCCGAGGCCGACGGTGACGCCCAGCAGAGCGAAGAGCGAAGCCTGGAAGCCGGTGCCGGACTCGGAGCGGCCGAAGATTTTGCCCGGACCGAGCCAGTCTTTGCCGATGGCGTTGGGCGGCAGCTCGACGCCCAGCTCGGGGACGTGGCGAATGATGAACGAGGTGAACGTGTTGCTGTTGGGTCCGGGCCAGGCGCGGTAGGTCGCCGGGTAGGGATACGCGGCGGCGGCGCGCTCGATTTTGGGGATGGCGGCGGCCGCCTTCTCGCCGTGCAAATCCTGAATAATATAGGGTTCCGCATCATACCAACGGCGGTCGGGAATATCCGACTTGATCTCGACGGTGGCGCCGCGCCGGCGGAGCCCGAAGCCGGTGACATGGAAGGTGCGGAAATGATCCGCGTCCCGTTCCTTGGTGGCGATCCAGCAGTGGACGGAGAAGAAGCCGCGCCAACCGAAGGCGCGGGCGGCATAGACCTGGACGACGGCGCGGGGTTCGTCCTCGGGTCGCGGGGCGATGCCGGCGCTGGAGCGGTCGGCGGTGCGCCAGTCGCGCCGTTCCTCGGCGATCAGGATCGGGATGACGGCGAGGAGAAAAGCCGCCGCAAGGAGGGGGAGCTTGCGGCGCCGGAGCCGCCGAAGCCAGGGGAGTCCGGTCGGCAGCCGCTTCACGCGTTCGTGCGCCCGGAGCGTTCAAGGGAACGGCCGACGGCATGGATGTTTTCGTCGCCGTGGCCGGCGCTCTCGGCGTGGCGCACCAGCTCGCGGGCGAGGTGGACGGCGGGGAAGTCGCTCGGGGACGCATCGGGCAGTTGCGCGATGAGCTCGGCGCAGTAATTGAGGTCCTTAAGCAGATGGCGCAGGCGGAAACCCGGGGCGAAATCGCCGGCAAGGTAGCGCGGCCCCAGGTTGCTGAGCGACCATGACCCGGCGGCCCCCCTGGAGATGGCCGCCAGCACCTTGTCCATATCGAGGCCCATGGCGCGGCCAAAGCGCATTGCCTCGGTGGTGGCGAGGCAGTTGATGGCGACGACAAGCTGATTGATCATCTTGCAGCGCTGGCCGTCGCCGTTGTTCGGGCCGATATGGACGATCGTCTGGCCCATGGCCTCCAGGGCGGGGCGGACGCGTTCGAACGCGGGCGCGGGTCCGCCGTGGCCAAACTCGAGAGGATTTGAAAAATATGCGGCGTTGTCCTTGTGGTGAACGCCAACCGTGATCCGCTTGCCGCGTGCGCCGCCCTTGACGTTCCCGGTCCGGATGGAGCCA
>MVZB01000410.1 GCA_002068205.1 candidate division BRC1 bacterium ADurb.BinA292 | reverse complement strand
ACAACGACCGCCGGTCCGGCTACGATGCGACCGATGTCTTTGCCAGCCGCAATCCGCTTCATTGGACGATGGAGGATCGCGTGGCGACGCTCAATGCGCACGCGGCCGAGGTGATCCGCGACGTCGACGGCAAATGGTATATCACCCATTGCGGTTGGGGCCGCGGCGGCGCCTACATCGCCCCGCTGTACTGGAACGACGGGCTGGCTGATGAAGCCGGTTGAGCCGCTTCCAGCTGCTGTTCGCTCCGGCGCGCCGCCGCTGAGCGTTGGACCCTTCCGGCGCATCTACGACCCGTGCGCCGGCCGGCGCGAGCCGTGGTGCATCAACGATCACTGCTTCGCGCGCGATCCGGCCGGGCGCTGGCACCTGTTCGGCATCACGCATCTCGAGCCGTTCAACTGGTCCCTCGACCCGGCGCGGAATCTGGCGCACGCGACGGCCGACCACCTGACGCAATCGCCGTGGCGGCGCGAACCGGACGCGCTGACCGCCGACGCGGCCCATGGGGAAATTCACCTGTGGGCCCCGCATATCGTGCGGCATGAGGGGCGGTACCAGATGTTCGTCTGCGTCGGCAACGACGATCACACTCGCTACCGGATTCACCTGCTTGCCTCGACCGACCTCTGGCGCTGGGAGCGCCACCCGGCCAACCCGATCGTGATCGACGGCTTCGACGCGCGCGACCCGTGCGTGATCCGGCTGGGCGAACAGTGGGTGATGTATTACACGGCGACCGAACCGGCCGAGGGGGGGCGGCACATCGTCGCCTGCCGCACGAGCGGCGACCTGGTCCGCTGGGGCGAGCGCCGCATCGTCTACACCGACGAGGAGTGCGGCACGTTCGGCGGACCGACCGAATCGCCCTTCGTCGTCCAGCGCGGCGATTGGTTCTACCTGTTCATCTGCAACAATGACCGGCGCGCCGGCTACGACGCCACCGACGTGCTGCGCAGCCGCGACCCATTTCATTGGAATTTCAGCGATCGCGTGGCGACGCTCCCGGCGCATGCCGCCGAAGTCGTCCGCGACGAGCGGGGCGATTGGTATCTGAGCCACTGCGGCTGGTTCCGCGGCGGAGTCTACCTGGCGCCGCTGACATGGCACGACGGCGTCGCGGATTAACCCCGCCTGTTGACGGGAGCGGCCGACCGGGGCATCGCGCAGTGCTTTCTTTCGGCAAGCACTGAACGGTTATGGCATGTTTCGGCGGATCAGCGGGCGAGCCGATTTCGCGCTTTGCCAGCAACGCATTATCTCCAGATGGCCACCCAGAAGCTGGCCAGGGCGTATCTTTCCTCGCCCAGGGGCGATCCCCCGCCTCGCACGCATCCTGCCCTCAGCCGATTCCTGCGTCTGCGCAAAGGGCGTCCGGAATTGCGTCAGCGGATGGGTTATGGCGGCAACTATGTCGCCTGCTGCGCCTACATCGACAGTCTGATGAATGTCGCGACCCGCGTGGAAAGTAGGCGCCCGTTGGAACGGGCGAGCGGGTGAACCCCGAATACCCCTGGCTCGATCGCACGGGGAGGATAATCTGTCCCGTCGATTACCCTTTTCCTGAATTCAGAGCCCACGATCTGGCGAAATTCCAACGGCTGATTGCCTGTTTATTCCGGGCTTTTCCCTGATCGTTCAGGTGGATCCCGGGCTGTCCGCCGATTTTGCCGGCGCGGACGGGATCCGGAAGCTGGCGACGATCAGCAGGAACATGCCGACGCAGACGGCCGAATCCGCGATGTTGAATGTCGGCCAGACATATTTGTAATGCCAGTGAGCCGAGATAAAATCGATGACGTAACGCAGGTAAACACGGTCGATCAGATTGCCCAGCGCGCCGCCCAGGATCAGGCCCAGCGCGACGCGCAGACCCTGTTCGCGCGGCGAGAGCCGCCAGCCCCAGACAAAAATCACCACGCTGACAATCAGCGAGAAGCCGGCCAGGATCTCGGTGTGACCTTCCAGCACCGAGAACGCGGCGCCGGTGTTTTCGGCATACCACAGGCGCAGGTAGCCCGGGATGAGCTCCAGCGGCGGTCTGCCGCGCAGAAACGCAACCGCCAGCC
>MVZB01000409.1 GCA_002068205.1 candidate division BRC1 bacterium ADurb.BinA292 | reverse complement strand
CCCGCCGCGATCTGGCGCGGGTGCTCAGTGTGTTGACCGAGAAACGGCGGCCGGCCGAAGCGCGGGCCTGAGATTGATGCCGCGGTCCGCCGGACCGCGCGAAACGGAGTGAAGCAGGGCTATGGCCAATCAGACCGAAACCCGCGGCAACGTCAAGGAACGCGTCGGGCGCGTCGTCAGCTCCAAAATGGACAAGACCGTCGTCGTCGCCGTCGACCGCATGGTCAAGCACCCGCTCTACGGCAAGACGATGCGCCAGACCAAACGGCTCTATGCCCACGACGAGGAGAACAACTGCCGCGAAGGGGATACCGTGCGCGTGATCGAAACGCGGCCGCTGTCGCGCCACAAGCGCTGGCGCGTCAGCGCGATTCTGGAGCGGGCGAAGTAGCCGACTTCGCTGGCGATGCGCCGTGCCGCCGGGGCGCGGCCGAGAACGCTGGGAATGCGAGACGACGATGATTCAGGAATATACCGTACTGGATGTGGCCGACAACAGCGGCGCGCGCAAGCTGCGCTGTTTCAAGGTGCTCGGCGGGTCGCGCCGGCGCTACGCCAGCATCGGCGATGTGATCGTCTGTTCGGTGCGCGAGGCCGCCCCCGACAGCAACATCAAGAAGGGTCAGGTCGTCAAGGCCGTCATCGTGCGCACGGTCAAGGAAGTCGGCCGCGAGGATGGCTCCTACATCCGCTTCGACAGCAACGCCGCCGTCCTGATCAACGCCAACATGGAGCCGATTGGAACCCGTATCTTCGGTGCGGTCGGCCGCGAATTGCGCAAGCGAAACTTCATGAAGATTGTTTCGCTGGCGCCCGAAGTCATCTAGGGAGTGGAGCGATGGCCCTGCGCATCAAACGCGACGACCTGGTTCTCGTGATCTCCGGCGCCTTCAAGGGCGCCCGCGGCCGCGTGCTGGCCGTCGACACCGCGCGTCAGCGCGCGATCGTCGAGGGCGTCAACCGCGTCAAGAAGCACCAGAAGGCCCGCGGCCAGCAGGATGCCGGCGGCATCATCGAGAAGGAAGCGCCGATCCACATGAGCAACCTGATGCTCGTCGAGACCGGCGGTCGCGGGCGCGCGGCGCGCTTCCGCGTCAAGACCGACGAGCACGGCAACAAGCAGCGCGTGTTGAAGCTGCGCGGCGAATCCAAGGAGGTGACGGTCTGACCGGCGCGACTCTGCCCGTCCCCCCAACCGACACCCAAGAGCGTGGATGATGAGTGACAAAGCGACACAGAACGGCTACCGGCCCCGGCTGCTCGCCGAGTATCAGGAGCGGATCCGCCCCAGCCTGATGGACGAGCTGAAGCTGAAGAACGTGATGGAGGTCCCCCGCCTGCTCAAGGTCGTGCTCAACATGGGCGTCGGCGAAGGCTCGCGCGATGAGAAGATCCTCCAGGCCGCCGAGGAGGACCTGGCCCTGATCAGCGGCCAGAAGCCCCGGCGCACCCGGGCCAAGATCTCGGTCGCGGCGTTCAAACTGCGCGCCGGCATGCCCGTCGGCTGCATGGTCACGCTGCGCGGGCCCTACATGTATGAGTTCCTCGAGCGCCTGATCAACGTCGCGATCCCCCGCATCCGCGACTTCCGCGGCCTCCCCCCGCGGGCGTTCGACGGCAAGGGCAACTACAATTTCGGCATCCGCGAGCATACGATCTTCACCGAGATCGATCACCGCCAGGTGCAGCAGACCTTCGGCATGAACATCACGCTCGTGACCAATGCGAAAAGCGACGACCACTGCCGGACGCTGCTGCGGCGCTTCGGCCTGCCGCTGCGCGAAAACTGAGGCTTGACCCAGTCCCGCCAGGGGCATTTGAGCTGCCCCCTCGGGGCCGATTGGAGAATGAGGACAAGGAGCGAAAGAACGCGGGGCATCGAATGGCCGAGGCGTCGCCGGCCCCGCCCAAAGCCCAGTCCCGCTGGGGGCCTTTGAGCCGCCCCTTGGGGGCCGAACTGAGAAGCCAGGACAAGGAAAAATAAATCCGGGCATCGAATGGCCGAGGCATCGCCGGCCCCGCCCAAAGCCCAGTCCCGCTGGGGGCCTTTGAGCCGCCCCTTGGGGGCCGAACTGAGAAGCCAG
>MVZB01000408.1 GCA_002068205.1 candidate division BRC1 bacterium ADurb.BinA292 | reverse complement strand
CCTGCCAGTTGTAGAGCGTGGCGGGCGCCAGCGGCGCGGAAGGCGTAAAGGCCGGGTCGATCAGGCCGGTGGCCGTCGGCGTGGAGGGGCGCGCCTCGGCGGCGGGCCAGAGCCACAGGTCGTAATCAAGCGCGCGGGCGTCGCCCTGCCAGGCGAGCGACGCGGTGGTGGGGACGTCGCCGGCGGCGTCGGCCGGGCTGGGCAGCGCCGGCGCGGCGGGCGGAACGGCATTGACGCGATCGATGGCGTCGGCGATGTCGACCGTCGCGTCTTCGTTGAAGTCCAGCCCCATCGCATCGGAGCTGATGCCGAGCAGGTAGTTGATGACGGCGCCGACCCCGTTGCCGGTGGGCAGCGGGCGGACGCCCTGCACGGCGAAGGTCGTCGTCGATTCGTCCGGATCGTTGTTGTCGATGGTCACGGTGGCGCGGTGCGTGCCGGGCCGCGTCGGCTGGTACAGGATGACGAACGGCGAGGAAGCACCGGCGGGGACGGGATTGGGCGCCGGTTGCAGCGTGACCAGGAACTGATCGGCGGCGGGGCCGGAGAGCTGGACCGGCGGCGTGGTGAGCAGGTCGAGGTCGCCCAGGCCGGCGGTGTTGTCGAGGGTGAAGGTGCGCGCGACGGCAGTGGAGGGGAAATCGAGGACGCCGAAGTCGGTGTGATCGGCGAGGCTGGGGGCGTCGTCGCCGTTGGCGATCTCAACGCCGTTGCCGAGGATCGCGATTTCGGCCGGATGGCGCGCCACGCCGCGGACGACGAACGTATACGGATTTTCATCGAGGACGAGGCTTGCGATCGTGACCGTCGCGGTTTTCACGCCGGGGCTGGTCGGACCAAAGAAAACCATGAAAAAGGAGGATTCGCCGGGTTGGAGCGAATGGATGTCCAGAACATACTGGAGAGAGAATTGATCGGCATCGGGTCCGCTCAGCTCGGGCCGTAATTCGCCCTCGAAAACCAGTTCCGCCTCGCCGGTATTCCGAACGTCGAACGAATGGCCCACCGGGTCCGCGCTGGTCAGGACGGTTCCGAAATCGGTGCCGTTGATCGCGCTGGTTGTGGTGGAACCGTCGGCGATCTCGAGACCGTTGCCGAAAACCGCGATATCCGGGAACTCCGTCGCGAGAATCCCCTCGCCTTGAATCGCGAAGCGGTATGGATTCTCATCCGGATCGTTATTCGGGATTTCGACGATGGCGTCCATGACGCCTGTCGTGGAGGGGTCAAAGCGAATAATAAAGTAGGTTGTGCCCAGTGGGGGCAGGGCGTTTGTCTCCGGGTCCTTGTGGATGGAAAAGTGATCCGCGCCGGGACCCGTAATCAGGACCGCGGGCATTGTGGTGAGATGCAGCTCGGCTTCCGCCGATATGTTGTGGATGACGAAGGATCGATCGGTCCTGCCCAACGGATGGTGAACCGGGCCGAAATCGGTGCCGTTCTGGATGGAAGTCGTGGTCGTGCCGTCGGCAATTTCAAGATCCTGGCCCCCATGGATCGCAATCTCCGGATAGATCGGCCGGACGAGGAGCCCTTCACCCCGGATCGCGAATGAATAGGGCGCTTCATCGGGGTCATCATTTCCGATCGTCACGGTCGCCGTCAGCGTGCCGGTCGTGGCGGGATCGAACGTAAGCTGGAATGTGGTCGCCTCCCCGGGAGGGATGGGATCGGTCGCGGGTTGCGCGGCGACGCTGAAATGCGCGTCGCCGGGGCCGCTCAGGACGACCGGAAACGCGCCGGTCAGGTCGAGCGCGGTCTCGGTCGACAGGTTCGCGATCGTGAACGTGCGCACGACCGTCTCGGAATCGACCAGGGCGTCGCCGAAGTCGGTGTGGTTCTCCAGCGAAGTGGTGGTCTGGCCGTCGGCGATCTCGAGGCCGTTGCCGGCGACGCGGATCTCCGGGAAGAGGGGCAGCGGGACGATTTCAAGCGCGTGATCCTCGACCTCGCCGTCGAGGGCGAAGCCGGTGGGGTCGGCGGCGGCGGGGTCGGTGCTGAGGCGGAAGCGGGCGAACGTCGGCGAGGCGTGGATCGGCGGCACGGGCGGCAGCGTCAGCGTAACGGTGGTCGGCCCGCCGGCGGGAA